>CACXDV010000305.1 GCA_902766585.1 uncultured Ruminococcus sp. | reverse complement strand
TAAAACATCAACGGTCACCAAGACGGTTGATGTAACAACAAACCTGACCAATACAAGCAGTATCAGCGACAATACTACAAGCAACAAATCAGGATTGAACTTCTTCTGTTCGGCAACGGGCGGTACAAGTGAATACGAGTACAAGGTTGCATATAGTTTTGAAGATGGTGCAAAAAAGGATTATTCATCATTTGACACATCTTCGACAATAGCGGTAAATATTCCAAAGCTGCTTTCATCTTCAAACAAAAGTAGCGATTTCACCGGTAATATTACCTTTATTGTTTCGGTGCGTGACCGGAACACAAAGGTTGTCAGAGAAAAAGAGTTTAATGTTGACATTACAGTTGCTTCTGCCTCAGCGATAACAAGGCAAGACCTGATGGAACTGATAAATAAGATAAACAATTGGGAATCAGGATTATCTGCCGATACACGGGATAAAATAAAAGAAGTATATACAGCATACGCTGATGCAAAAAAGGCAGCAGAGGATGCTGCCGCTTCTGATATTGAACAGGATTACGGTACCTATTATTGGGAGTTAGCAGGTCAATGGTCGTATCTACAATTTGATAGGAGCATATACAGTGTCGGTGATTTTTGGATGACAGAAGAAGTCAATAAGGCGATTAAATTTGAGATGAAATTATTTGAGGATGTGTCCGGTTGGTTTTCTTCTTTTTCAAAGCCGGATGTCAGCACATCAACATTCAAATTCAATATAGAGGATTTTGTTAATGAGTTTTCTCAGATATTCGTTATCTTTGCTACATCGCTTCTTGTTATCCTGTTCGGTATAAATATCATTAAAACCGCATTGGAGTACCAACTGTTTACTCTGAAAGGAGCTGTATCTGTATTAGGACGGCTTATATTAGCGGAATTATGGATACAACTGTCAACGAAAATATGTATAATGATCGTCAAGATATTCAGTGAGCTGATGGGCAGTATATTGTCATCAATTCACGCATCTGTACTGAATGAAATAGCAAATATGAAATTTGAAGCAAGCAGATCGGGCGTATGGCTGGTCGGAGATATTGTAGACTTTTTTGCAAATCTGTGTCCTTTCCTTCTTGTTTTGCTCCTGATCGGTGTAACGATAGTAATATTCGTCATTGTTTACATCAAACTTATCATCAGGTCTTTGGAAATTGCTATGCTGTCCGTGGTATCGCCTGTTTTCTTTGCCTGCTCGGTGGGTGAGGCTTCTATGCCGTATTTCAGGAAATTTATTACGGCATTCTTATCTGTCGCTGCCGAGATAATCTTTATGGGAGTGGTTTATCTTGCGTTCTTGTGGTACTGCAAGGGTACTATTACATCCGAACCAATAAACCTTTCGGATCTGTATGATGTAACAAGCAGCACTGCCGGACAATTCTATACATTTGTTGCTATTACGGTTGCCTGCGGTATTATGATGATAAAGCCTCCGCAAGTATTGCGAGATCTGATGAGATAAAAATGGGGCTTCAAGCCCCAAAAATCAAGGAGGAATGAGTATGAAGAAAATTGCGATCATATTCCTTGCCGCATTAACGGCTGTAAGTCTTACTGCCTGTAAACAGCAATCTGATGATACACAGACGCAAGTGTCCGTGCCGGAAAGCAGCATTCAGACTTCAGCCGGATCCATAGCTGAACCGGAGCAGGAAAGCGAACCTGTAAGCATTTCCGATGTTCCGGCTGATGAAAGTATTGATGAATCAAGCATATTTGAGTTTATCCCTCCCGAAAAAACAACGATAAACGATTATCAGTATATGGTCATCAATGATAAATGCCGTCTGATGCGTTATACGGGTACGGAAACAAGAGTTGTAGTACCTCCTGCTGTAACAGTTGATGGAAAGGAATACGAAACAGAGATCGGTGCGGGCTGTTTCAAAGAAACAAACATCACTACACTTGATTTGCCGGATAACATAACCGAAATTCCTGACAGTATGTGCGAAGATTGCCGTCAGCTCACTGCTGTTGCATTTTGGAATGTTACATCAGTTGGCGATAAAGCCTTTTATCACTGCGATAATTGGAAATTCGGATTTGACGATCTGAATAACGGCAATAAAGGTTTACTGAAAAAAATCGGAGACAAAGCATTCGGATTTTCGGGCTTGTACGGCAAGATCACCGTCACACCCGATATGGAATTATCTGAGGGTGCTTTTCAAATATGCGAACATATCTCAGAAGTGGAAATAGGAACCGGTGTTACGGATATCCCTGAAAGAGCATTTGCGGAAAATCACTCTTTGGAAAAAATAACACTATCCGAAACGGTAAAAACGATAGGGATATATGCTTTTTCTCAAAACATTGTAACGAGTATCGTTATCCCGAAAAGTGTCACAGAGATGGGTGTCGGTATGATCTCAACACTTATGGTTTCGGGAGCAAAATATACCGGCATAATGCTCGGCTACAAAGGTTCAGTCGCAGAAGAATATGCTAACAAAAACGGTATTATTTTCTCCGCTTTGGATTGAGGTGATAGTCAGTGATAAAGAAGAAAATAACAAAAAACATCAACACAAAGGTCAGCCCGTTTCAGTT
>CACXDV010000304.1 GCA_902766585.1 uncultured Ruminococcus sp. | reverse complement strand
CCGGCATAATGCAGAAGCTCATCTATCGTATCGCCGCGGTAGGCTCCGAGGTCAAGATAGCTTTCATCATTTCCGAGGCGCAGGATATTTTCAAACGCTTCATCCTTCCGGCTGAATACGCTGCGAAGATATGAAAGCTCTCCTGTAAGCTTGAAGGAGATCACATTTTCATATACCCGCTTTGACATATCATCACATAGCAGAGAATATGCCCCTTCGATATCATCCCTGTTTTCCTCATAAAAATCCCTGCACCAGATATTTTCACCATATACGGGAACATCAACCGCAAGCACCTTATGTCTTTGTGCAAGACTGAAAATATGCTCCATTACCTCCGGAAGAGAGGTACCGAAGGAAATTATGAGAATAAGCCTGCCGTATTCCTCTTCAAGCGATGAAACAGTTCTTACGGTATATCCGTGGAACTGCTGTCCCCTGACAAAATCATCGCTTGCCGCTATCCCGCAGAATTTTATCCCTCTGAGTTCAAGCTGTCTTATCACCTTATCGGCGCCGTTTCCCATTCCGTATATAACTATCGGAAGCTCCGCTGAGGACAGAAATTCATAAACATCTTTTTCAGGTATATTCATATTCTCAGCCCTTGATTTCCTTTTTGGAGGTAATAAGAAGCGCCAGACCTCCGAAAACGGCAATATAACCGATATTTACAATTATGCTTATTGTTATATCCGCGCTCGGATCACCGCTCAGAACACTAAAAAGACTTACCATTGAAGCAGTATTAGACGGCAGCCAGTATTTTGAAAATGTAAAGAATATATTCATCAGAGCCTTCGAAACTGCTTCGTTATCTTGGAAAATATTGCCCAGTATAGAAAAGATTATAAATGCCAGCATAAGTACGCTTCCGGGAATAAATACCCCGAGAACTATTGAAACGCCTGTTTTCTTAACAAGCTCGGCAAACATATAATAAAATGCATGAAGCGCCATTATTACAAAAAACTGCTGAACAGCATAAAGGAAAATATTCGGCTCCGTTTCTGCCATCAGCGAATCTATACTGAAATATATAGCTTCATCCTTCTTTTCAGGACTTCCGAAGAAAAGGGCGGCTGAAAATCCGAACAGCATTACGACCGAATAAAGCAGCGCCGTACCCGTGGCAGAGGCAAGGAATTTTGAAAAGAAAAGCTTTGTTCTCGAAAAGCCGAGCGAGTATATCGTTTTTTCCGTTCCTCTCGAATGATCCTCACATACAAATATAGAGGTAAAGATAACTGACATTATAGACAGATTCGCAAATCTGACCGCTGTAGATACACAGGAATAATATGATATTGTTGTATCTTCAAGCTTTGATAACCAAAGAATCAGCATCATCATCATAAGCGGGGCGGCAATAACGCCAAGGCATACATAAAGACTGGCTCTTCTGAAAAGTCTCCTGTATTCAAAGTGTAAAAGATCACGCATATTGTCCGACTCCCCTTCCTACATCCATACTGCCCATGCGCGTAAGGAAATAATCCTCATAGCTCATTATGTTTATTCCCAATTCGGATACCCATATACCGGAATCGACAAGGAGCTTATTGACTGTTGCAGAACGGTTCACATCAAATACTATATCAAGCATATCATCATGTATCTGAAACTGCGTCTCTCCGAATTTTGAACAGATAATATCAGCAGCCGCCTTCGGTTCGCTGCAGCGTATCTTAAGGCTTTTGGTACATCTTCTTTCCAGCTCATCTGCGGTTATCTCCTCTACAAGCATACCCTTGTTTATTATTCCGTAAACCGTTGATATCTTTTCAAGCTCTCCCAAAAGATGAGAGGAAATGAAAAATGTGACGCCCATTTCCTTATTGATATACTGTATCAGGTCTCTCATCGCCTTCATGCCCATTGGATCAAGTCCGTTCACAGGCTCATCAAGCACCATAAGCTCAGGTCTGCCTAAAAGGGCTATAGCTATTCCGAGACGCTGCTTCATACCGAGTGAAAAGGTCTTTACTCTCTTATTTCCGACCTCTGCAAGACCTACCGCGCCGAGAAGCTGATATATGTCATCATCGGTTCCGCCGCAAAGAATAGCAAAGCGTTTCATATTTTCAAGTGCAGTGGATTCTGTATAAAGACCGGGAGACTCTATCAGCGAACCTACTCTTCTGAGTGCCTCGTCATTTCCTGTTTTGCCGAAAAGCTCGACCTCTCCCGCGCTTGCTTTGAGAAGCCCTAAAACGACCTTCATTACAGTTGTTTTGCCTGCTCCGTTTGGTCCGATAAATCCGTATATATCGCCCTTGCGTATATTAAGATTCAATGAATTTACTACCGTTACAGCGCCGAATTTTTTTGTAAGACCAAGTGTTCTGAGTATATATTCGCTCACATCTGTCACCTCACATATTATTACGGTAATAAAAACCGTATCAGTGCTTCAATTATAGCATATTACTCCATATTCGTCAATTTTTATAAGCATACAGGCACAAATTTCAGCCTTGCCTGATTTGTAAAAAACTCCCCCGAAAAATCGGAGGAGTTTAAGCTGCTATTCGGATTTCTTTTTCTTCTTTTTCTTTTTTGACGCTGCAAGAATTATCAGCAGAAGCGTTGCAGCCATTACAGCGCCTATTGCTACAAATGCTATAGTCTCGCCTGTCTTTATTACATCATTTATTCCGGGATCGCCGTTTCCTCCGTGAGCGCTTGCATCAGAATCAACATCCGGTTTGCTGCCCGGATTTGAGTCCTGTGAGGACGGACTTGATATTGTGCTGACAGTAACCTGTGCGTCAGTAACCTCAGCATAGAATATCCATCTGAATTTGACTTCTCCTTCAATATGCCTTTCTCCGCTCGGATCTCTCAGAACAGTTGTGCCCGTATAGTCAACAAGCCTTGCTCCCTCATCAATATGTCCGCCTGCATCCGTGCCATGCCATACGACCTGAACCTTCATGGTATGGCTTTCTCCAGGCTTATACACTCCGAGGCTCATGGCATTTTCCCTGATATCCGGCGTTCCCTCGCCTGTTACCTTTCCGGTATATACAAGGCCTTCATCAAGGTATATATCACATCTGCATTCATCTTCAAGATTAAAATCGCCGCTGTGCTCTATAGGCTGTGCGCGGAAGGTGATTTTATATTTTGCGTCCTCACGGAGATTCATTATCTGTATCTTTTTGGTATATATCTCGCTCTGCTGCATATCTTCAACAGAAAAAAAGTACTCTCCGTTTTCACTTACAGACTGACCGTTATCGTCAAGAACAACAAGCTTTTCGGGAAGACCCTTTACCGAACCGACCTTAAGCTCATCAGCACTTACCGAAAAAGAAAGGCTGTTCAGCAAAAAGACAGCAACAAAAAAAAGAACCGGTAAAATTTTGTAACTTTTCTTTTTCATACAGCAGTCCTCCTTTCATTATTTTTGCAAAACAAAATCATACTATTATAATTATACACGCGAATCAGAAAAAAATCAAGTAATAATTCCGAAAATCTACAAAAGTTATTGCAATTATCAATCTTTTTATATAATATCTTTTCATTTTCACAAAAAAAATCCCGCTGTTCACACAGCAGGAAAGAATATCATGTCACCCTTTGGCTAATCAATTGTCAATGACAATTTTGAAAAACATCTTGATTTTCTGGTGAAATGTAGTAATATTGAATCACCCACTATCTTCTTTTTATAACTTTTTACCCCTTGTCACCGTGCGGAAGTACCCCCTCCCGCACGGTGATTTTTTATTGTCCCATTCTCTTTGTAAGCTCGGACAAAGTTACGTCATAGCCGGATTTTTCAAAGCCGAGATGACGTGTGCTGACCTTGCTTTCGTCACCGATAATAAGCCCCGCCATATATTCAAGAAAAAACGGATTCTTTATCAGCACAGGACCTGTAAGATGCGTACCGAAGAAATTATTCAGCCTGATACCCTCACGCTTATCCTCAGCAGTATTGCCAAGTCCCATCATTACCTCAAACAGAGGCTCTGTTATACCATTTATCTCACTGCATTTATTTATAAAGCCGACCAATGGCTTATCGGAAAATTCAGCCTTGAAAACTGCATCAGCGGTATTTCTTGTTCTGGACTGCTCGGTAACTGTGAAATCAAACAGCCCTATCCCCTCAAGCTTCTGCCCCTTTGCATCGGTTATTGAGGCACCGAGCATTTCAAAGGAATTTCCGGTCATAAGCAAAACCTTTCCGGAATCAATATACTTTTTAAGCGATACCTTATATCTCGAAAAGTCCTCCATTACAACATTACGGTTCCTTTCGGTGCCGGAGCCCATATATATGAAGGAATAATCCTCTAAAACGGCATTATCCCCGAAGGTAAGCCTGTCAACTGTGCAGTCGGCGCCGCTGTTTACAAGTATGCGCTGCATAGCCACAACATTGGCGTATTCACCATAAAGATTCATTATATCATGGTACAGATGAAGAATTTTCATATTAACCTCCTCAAAGCAGGCTCAGGAATTTGTTTTTATCGGAGAAACAGGTTATAACATAGACAAACTCCCTGTTATCCTTCTCGATAAAGCCGTATGCCTTATCTATATCCTCGAAAATAGTAATCTTTTCCTTCGGTATATCCGTATAGCTGAAACGTACCGCCAGATCATTGCAGTATTTGCCCGCAAGAATAATTCTATGCACATTCGGATTGTCTAACTTTTCAAAATCAATATCCCACAGCCATGAAACATCACTTGTGAAATATTTTCTGCTGACAGCGTCAACTATCAGCATGACACAGCAGCCGTTCTTGTCGGAGGCTGCCATTGTCAGGGACTGGTCATAAGAAATACTGTTCTCATGCTTGGATGTGAGCAGCATACCCTTATTCGGACCGATCTCAAAGGTAACTACTCTGCCGTTCTTCATAACGAAATTGCTCATATCGGCGGCGATCTTTTCTCCGTCTACGCCGACTATAGATGCTGCTGTAAAGGCTGCAAGGATATTATATATGTTATAAAGCGAACGCAGAGCAAGAGTTATCTTATATCTGCCGTCAATAACTGCCTCACCCTTCTCAAGATCGACTGAGGTTATCGCATGGTCTGTATCATGCCTCTTATATCCGCAGGAGGTACATTTATAATGTCCGATATGATTATAATGATAAAGAGAATATACCATTTTCTTTTTGCAGCGGGGACAGTACGCGCCGTCATTATAGACAGATCTAAGCTCCTTAACGTCCGTTGAAAGCTCATCTGCACCGAACCATACAACATTATCCCTGTCTGCGCCGAAAAGCGATACAAGCGGATCGTCCGCGTTGAGTATAAGCTGAGTTTCAGGAGAAATACTATGCGAAAGAGCCTCGAATACCCATTCCGGGTGTCCGTTGCGGGTGAGCTGGTCGCGGTAAAGATTGGTTATTACATAATGTGTCGGGGTTATGTACTTAAAGGTATACTGTGCAAAGCGTTCATCACTTTCTATCAGCACTATATCTGCCTTTACCCTTCCCGAAAAGGTCGAAGAGCCGAGTATTAGTGTGGTAACTCCCTCTATCTGATTGGAGCCTTCCTTGTTCCATGCGACCTTGTGACCGCTTTCCGTAAGGATATGAGCGATCATTTCCACTGTCGATGTTTTGCCGTTGCTGCCGGTTACCGCAATAATATATTCAGGCAGCTTGACACGGCTGAGAATATCAGGACACATTTTCAGAGCAACAAGCCCCGGAAAACTGCTGCCCTTGCCGAACAGATTTCCAAAAAAGCGAAGAAGCCTGCATACGAGAATAGTAAAAAATAATTTCATAACCTTGCTCCTTTATAAATTAACATACATATTATATGTCAAGCTTCGTGGATTTTCAAGGCAAACAGCAAAGGCGGAATGAGTTTTTGAGGCGAAATGTCGCTTTTAACAAAAAATAACGGCATACGATGAAATGCGCTGTGCAGAGTTGTTCAGAATAAACCAAACTTCAATATAGTTTTTTACACATTAGCAATATCCGCTTTAAATCGCTAAATTATAAAACAACAATATATCAAGAAAATCATACCTTCTTTATGCATATTTAACATAAAATGAAAAAGCAGGAACTTCTTCAAATATTTTTGTTGACAATAAAGCATAAT
>CACXDV010000303.1 GCA_902766585.1 uncultured Ruminococcus sp. | reverse complement strand
CCTACAGATATATAAGGAGCTTCCGCGGAAGTGAAATGCCGTATAAGATAAGGTTAAGCCTTTCCTACCCTGATATCATATACAGCGGAAGAAAAATACAGGAAAAATGTTCGGAAATATCCGAAGGATGTGATACGGCGATAAGCTTTATCAGGACAGAAAACGGCTTTGAAGCGGATATGCTCGGAGAACTGTCTGATAAAACGAGGAAGCTCATTCTTTCGGATAATATTTGCTGTCATAACGGAATGAAGTCTTTGCTGAATGAATGCTTGTCGGAAAACAAAAGCTGCAGCCGCATTGAGAATTTTTCCGATGATGATACGCCCGGCTTCGTGAGGCTGACGGCAATACCCGTAAGCAGCACAGCAGGCAGGGAGGTCATAGTGACGATAAGCAGCATTTCTGCAGCGGAAAATGATACCCAAATGTGTATGCTTTCGGGAGAAATAATAGGAACAGCGCTCATATCCTGCTCTGACAGAGAGCATATGTATTTTGAGGATATCAGTCCGCTTATGGCAGAATTGATGCTTCGGAGAGAAATAACCGGAAAGCAGCTCATGACCTCCTACCCCTTTGAATCCGCCATGTCTCAGGGGAGCATATCTGTCGGAAGGATAGGCAGCGGAAAAGAAAACGGAGGCTTTCTGTGCGCGGCTGTACCTGTACTCAGAAACGGCGCTGCCGTCCGTATGCTGACAGCGGTGATACCGGTTGAAAATGATGATATGATGGACAGAAGTCTGCTGTACTCCCTCACCACAAGAGAATATAATGTTATGAGCCTTGCCGCAAGAGGACTTAATACAAGGGATATCGGCAAGGCTCTGAATACTGCTGAGGGTACAGTCAAAAAACAGCTCTTTTCCTGTTACAAAAAGCTTAATGTCAATAACCGGGTAGAAATGATGAGAAAGCTTTATCATTTGTGAATACGCAATATGTGAATAAAGTAGAAAATATATACGAATACAGGCTCACAGCAATTTGACAATAATAAGAAAAGCCTGATAATTATTGAGATTTTTACAGAAAAATGTTTTTTGAAAAGAGGCATTGACAAGAAGAAAACAATATAGTATAATCACAATAATAGTGAAAAAGAGGTCGTTGCATTGAAAATAGTTGTTTATGCAGAGGATGAGATGCTGAAAAAACGCATCCGCGATTACATAGAAAAACATAGGGTGCATGATCTGCTTGCCGTAAACGATCACACGTTGGATACAGTCGGAAAAACAAATGCGGATGTCCTTATTATTTCTGCTGACCTTATCACTCCTGTGCTTATGGAAGAAATGCAGAGCAGCTTTAAAGGGCTTCCGCTATACCTTGCCGGAAACAGCACAGATGATGCTGTGACCGCATATAAATACCGCTTTGACGGCTTCATTTTCAGCGGCAGGCTGGAGGCTGATCTGGAATTGTCAATAAATAATGCCGCCTTTCTTTCCAAAAGAAGAACAAGCATATATGCCGTGACCTTCGGAGATTTCTCATTATACAAAAACGAAAGGCTTGTTGATTTCAGAAACTGCAAGGCAAAGGAGCTTGTTGCGCTGTGTATAGACAAACGCGGACAGGCGGTGGATATTGAGGAGGCTGTGGATAAGCTGTGGGGCGGCAGAGCATACGACAAAAGAGTAAAGGGGCTTTACCGCAAGGCAGTAATGGATATCAGGAACACCTTTAAGAAATACGGTATAGAAGGCATTTTTGAAAGCGGAAGGGGTTACTGCCGTCTGGACGCTTCGGCAATAAAATGTGATTACTACAGCTTTATGGATGAGCCTGAAAAATTTTATTATCTCTTCGGCGGAGAATATATGCATGAGTATTCATGGGGCGAAGCAACACTTGCAAGGCTCTATGATATCTATACATCAAAAAAGAAAAATGACTTTTTATGAGCTTTTAAGCCCGCTTCTGCGTTGATCGGCGCAGAGCGGGATTTTTTTGACTTAACGGCAATATTTCATTTTGTAAGATTGACTTTAGCGGTCGGATAGGTTAAAATATAAACTGTAGTATAAGCGAAAAAATAGCTTTTGAGAAGAAAAACCTATAATAATGATGAGAGGCGTATAATATGACTGCTTTTCTTAGAAGGACATGGGCTGAGGTCGATTCTGATGCTATAAAGAACAATTTTAAGGCTATCCGCGAGGCTGCCGGCGAGGGCACGGATATAATGTGCGTTATCAAAGCAGACGGCTACGGACACGGAGCTGTATTTCTTGCTGAACTGTATGAAAAGCTCGGCGCTGCAAGATTTGCCGTATCAAATATAGAGGAAGCGCTGCAGCTTCGTGAAAACGGCATAACCCTTCCGATACTTATTCTCGGCTATACCCCCGCAGAAATGGCTGCCGAGCTTTCGGAAAACAATATTTCCCAGGCAGTGCTTTCCGAGGAATATGCAAAAGAGCTTTCCGATTGCGCTGTGAGGGGCGGCGTGAATGTTTCTATACACATAAAACTTGATACAGGCATGAGCCGTATCGGCTTCATGTATCAGGATACCGAAAGAGATGCAGGTTCTATCGAACAGATAAAAAGAAGCTGCTCACTTCCCGGACTTGTAACGGAGGGAATATTTACCCATTTTGCCGTATCGGACGAGGGCGATGAGGGCAGGCTCAGAACAGAACACCAGCTTTCATGCTTTTCTGATGCCGTTGATAAGCTCAGGGCAGCGGGTATTGGATTCAAGGTCGTTCACTGCTCAAACAGCGGCGCGATAATTGATTATAAAAAAGCCCGTTTTGATTGCGTCAGGGCGGGAATAATACTATACGGACTGTCTCCCTCCCCGAAGCTTGCGGGCAAGCTTGACTTGAAGCCTGCTATGCAGATAAAGAGCGTTATAGCACAGATAAAGACAGTCGCACCCGAAACCGCCGTAAGCTACGGAGGTACCTTTGTAACGGATAAGCCCACCGTGATAGCTACCGTTCCCATAGGATATGCGGACGGCTATACACGCAGCCTTTCAAACAGGGCATATATGACGGTCAACGGAAAAAAAGCTCCCGTTGTCGGAAGGGTATGCATGGATCAGGTAATGATAGATATAACAGGTATAGAAGGTGTCAAAACAGGTGACGAGGTAACAGTCATAGGCGACGGAAGCAATAATACGCTTTCATTTGATGATGTGGCTGAAATGACGGGTACCATAAATTATGAGGTCGTCTGTCTTGTCGGAAAGCGCGTTCCGCGGGTTTACCTGAAACACGGCAGAAATGTGGGCATAATGGATTGTATAAGGAATAATCCCTGAATACTCTGCAAGGAGGAATTTGATGAAACTTCTGGTACTTGACGGTAACAGTATACTTAACAGAGCGTATTATGGAATAAAGCTCCTTACCACAAAGGACGGCATATTTACCAATGCGATATACGGGTTTATGACTACCTTCAGAAGACTGCTTGATGAAACGGCTCCCGATGCCGTTGCCGTGGCATTTGACCTCAAAGCGCCGACATTCAGGCATAAGTCCTATGACGGCTATAAATCGAACCGCAAGGGAATGCCCGATGAGCTTGCCCAGCAAATGGCACCGCTGAAAGAACTGCTCTCCGACCTCGGCTACAGGATAGTGACCTGTGAGGGCTTTGAGGCTGATGATATTTTGGGTACGCTTGCCCATACCTGTACAGAGCGCGGAGACGAATGTATGATAGCAACAGGAGACAGGGACAGCCTCCAGCTCGTTTCGCCCTCTGTTTCCGTAAGGATAGCAGCCACTAAATTCGGCAAGCCCGAGGTGACTGTATATGACGAAGCAAAGATAATGGAGGTCTACGGCGTTACTCCCCCTCAGCTTATAGATATCAAGGCTATACAGGGCGATACCTCGGACTGTATCCCGGGTGTGCCGGGTATAGGCGAAAAGGGCGCGGGAGACCTTATCAAAAGATTCCATGACCTTGATAATATTTACGAAAATCTTGAAACCATTGACGTTAAGCCGGGTATAAGAAAAAAGCTTACCGAGGGAAAGGAAAGCGCCTATCTCAGCCGTATGCTCGGAACCATACGGACAGACGCTCCTATTGATACGGATATAAACAGCTATATACCCGCAGAATGTGATAAAAGTGCAGCCGTTTCCCTAATGGCAAGGCTTGAATTTTTCTCCCTGCTTGAAAAATGGGGACTGAGCGCATCAGATATAAGCCATACAGAAATAAAAACAAAAGAAAAAAAGAATGACCTCTGCCTTAAATGCATAAAGGAATTTTCTCTTACGGAGCTGTATGAAGCCTTTAAGGGAAAGACAGTAGATTTTATTGCTTCTACAGACGGCAATGATATTACCGAGCTGAAACTATGCTGCGGCGAAGAGGTTTTCCTTGCCGATAATTTCACTCCCGGCTTCGGCGAATTTACTGAGGCTTTTTTTGCCGACAAATCAATATCAAAACGCACCCATAATGTAAAACCATTATTTGCTGCTGCCGAACGCTGCGGCTTTGAATGTGAGGGCATAGTGTTTGATACCATGCTTGCGGCTTACCTTCTGAATCCGAATGCATCGGACTATAAAGAAGATCTGCTTGCAGGAGAATACGGCGTAACCCCTGCCGGATGTGATGAACAAACAGGCATGGAGCTTTTTGTTCCGCTTGCCGACAGGCTTTCTGAGGAGATCAGCGCAAAGGAGCAGACTAAGCTTCTTACTGATATAGAGATACCGCTTGCGCGTGTGCTTGCTTCAATGGAGAATACCGGCTTTGCAGTTGATAAGCAGGGCATATATGAATACGGCGAAAGCATGAAGGATGATATCGAAAGGCTCAGGGCAAGCATTTGCTCACAGGTGGGCTATGATTTCAATATCAATTCCCCCAAACAGCTTGGCGCGGCGCTTTTCGAGGATATGAAGCTGCCGAAGGGCAAAAAAACGAAAAGCGGCTATTCGACAAGCGCAGAGGTACTTGAGGAGCTGAGAGATATACATCCTGTCATAGGAGAGATACTTGAATACCGCGCACTTACAAAACTCCGTTCGACCTATTGCGAGGGACTTATCAAAGCAGTGGGAGAAGACGGAAGGATACGCTCCCGCTTCAACCAGACGGAAACAAGAACAGGCAGAATAAGCTCTACCGAACCGAATTTGCAGAATATACCCGTAAGGACAGAGCGCGGAAAGGAATTCAGAAAATTCTTCAAGGCTGCCGACGGCTGTCTCCTTGTCGATGCGGACTATTCACAGATCGAGCTGAGGGTGCTTGCATCTATCGCTGATGACAAGAATATGACAGAGGCATTCAAGAACCATTCGGATATCCATACCTCCACAGCGGCAAAGGTATTCGGCATACCTGACGAGGCTGTAACTCCTGCTCTCAGAAGCCGCGCAAAGGCCGTAAACTTCGGAATAGTCTACGGTATTGGAGCCTTCTCTCTTGCAAAGGATATCGGCGTATCAAGATATGAAGCCGATAAGTATATCAAAGAATACCTTAAGCTCTACAGCGGCATTGACAGCTATATGAAAAGAGTAGTCGAGGAAGCAAAGGCATTGGGCTATGTGTCAACCCTTTTCGGCAGAAGAAGATATCTTCCCGAGCTTGCATCCTCAAATCATAATATCCGCGCCTTCGGTGAAAGAGTGGCAAGAAATATGCCGATACAGGGAACAGCCGCGGATATAATCAAGATAGCAATGATAAAAGTCCATGAAAGACTTAAAAAGGAAAATATGCGTTCACGCCTTATCCTTCAGGTGCATGACGAGCTTATTGTCGAGGCGCCGGAGGACGAAGCGGAAAAAGCAGCTCAGCTTCTGAGCGAGGAAATGGAAAATGCGGTAAGCCTTGCAGTGCCTCTTACGGCTGACGCAGGAACAGGAAAGACCTGGTATGAGGCTAAAGCTTAACTTTTATACAGGGAGGTTTTACAGGTGCTCCATATACTTTTTATATGTACCGGCAATACTTGCAGAAGTCCTATGGCAAAAGCAATTTTCGCAAAAAGATCTGATGAATTGGGAATACACTGTATTTTCAGCAGCGCGGCTCTCGGCTTTCTGAGCAGCAGCGGCGTTTCGCAGAATGCGGTAAAGGTCTGTAATGAGATCGGAATCGATATAAGCGAGCATCGGCCGAGAGTATTTCGTGAACACGATATTGATGTGACTGACGTATATGTTGTTATGACGGCGGCTCACGCGCAGACTCTTCTTACTGTAGGGGTACCCATCGACAAGATACACATTCTGGGCGGAGGCATACCCGATCCCTACGGTTCCGATATGGTGACATACAGAAAATGTCTCAAATCAATTGTGGATGCAATAGAGGAATTTTGCGTTATGCTTATGGAAAAATATCCTGAGTGCAGAAATAAGGAACAGACAGATGAAGAATAAAAAGGAAACAGTTATCGTACCCATGGAGGAAAAGCATATCCCTGTTCTTGCCGAGCTGGAGAAAATATGCTTTTCTCAGCCCTGGACATATGAACAGCTTTATGAGGAGCTGGACAACAGAACAGCTCATTTCATCGTTGCCGAGGCTGACGGTGAGACTGCGGGATATATGGGTATATTTGTTGTATGCGAAAGCAGCTATGTCTCGAATATTGCCGTATTTCCGGACTACAGAAGACAGGGGCTCGGAAAAAGGCTTATCGGCGAGGCTGTAAGGATAGCTCTTGAAAACGGGGCGCAGTCACTTTCACTTGAAGTAAGACCGTCAAATACTCCTGCCGTGAAGCTTTATAGCTCACTCGGCTTTGAAGAGGTCGGACTGAGAAAAAACTTCTACAGAAATCCCACGGAGGACGGGCTTATCCTGACAAAAACATTAGAGAAAGCGGAGAATAAGGAATGAGGATACTGTCAATAGAAAGCTCCTGTGACGAAACGGCTGCTGCCGTTATAGAGGACGGAAGAAAAATCATTTCTTCTGTTGTCGCAACTCAGGTCGAGGAGCATAAGCTTTACGGAGGTGTTGTTCCTGAAATTGCATCAAGAAGACACTGTGAAGCTATAAACGGGGTAATAAAGGAAACTCTTTTACAGGCAGACATGAAGCTTGATGAGCTTGACGCGATAGCCGTGACCGCTGCTCCGGGGCTTATCGGCGCGCTGCTGGTAGGAGTTAATTTTGCAAAGGGACTTTCCCTTGCTTCGGGACTTCCGTTGATACCTGTGCATCATCTCAGGTCTCATATTGCGGCAAATTATCTTGCACATAAGGAACTGAAGCCCCCTTTTCTGTGTCTTGTCGTTTCGGGCGGACACAGCCATATAGTTGAGGTAAAGGACTATACGGTAATGAATATCATAGGCAAGACTCGTGATGACGCTGCAGGTGAGGCATTCGACAAGGCAGCGCGTACAATGGGTATGCCTTATCCCGGCGGGATACACTTAGACAAGGCTGCCGAAAGCGGCGATCCGCTCAGCTATAAATTCCCGAAGCCGAGAGTTAGCGGCTCGGAATATGATTTCAGCTTTTCCGGACTGAAAACTGCCGTTATCAATCTGATACATAATGCAGAACAAAGAGGTGAAAGCCTTTCGGTAAACGATCTTTCCGCCTCCTTCCGCAAGGCAGTAGTTGACAGTCTTACGGGCAATTTCCTTAAGGCTGCCGATGATCTCGGCTATAAAAAATTAGTGCTTGCCGGCGGCGTTTCTGCAAATTCCCTTCTCAGAAAGCGTATGGATGAAGAATGTAAAAAGAGCGGACGGGAATGTTATTATCCTCCCCTGTCTCTTTGCGGTGACAACGGCGCTATGGTCGGCGCACAGGCATATTATGAGTATCTTGCGGGACATACTGCCGGAATGGGACTGAATGCCGCAGCAACAATGAGTATAGAAAAAGATTTTGCTTAATAAAAAATTATAGGACATCCTGAAATAAAAAGCAGGATGTCCTTTTTGCTGTTATATTTTATTTAATCCTCCGGGCAGGCGTTTATGTAGGCAGTGATTATCTCAACAGCCTTGTCAGCGGCGGATTTTGCGAATACGGCATACTCAACATGAGAACCCTCTCCTCCGCTGTTGTCATCCGAAATAGAACGAAGTATGCAGAACGGGATCTTATTTACATAGCAGACATGACCTATGCTTCCTCCCTCCATTTCGCAGGCAAGGGCATTGAAGCGGGTATTGAGCAGTCTTCTGTCCTCAGTTTCGGAAATAAAGCGGTCACCTGTTGCTATCGTTCCGACGGTATAATCTATATCATCAAGCGACGCACAGGCATTTTCAAGCTCACCGCACAGCTTTTCGCTGCATGGCAGATATATTCTGTTTTCGTCCGGCAGAAAGAGAGTACCTGTTTCATCACCGAGCGCTGTTGTATCAAAATCATGCTGAACAACTCTGTCCGCTATAACAACGCTTCCGATATGTGTCTTGTCCGAGGTCGCCCCGCCTACGCCGGTGTTTATTATACGATCCGGAGAGTAAAGGAGTATCATTGTCTGTGTGCAGATGGCAGCATTGACCTTGCCTATGCCGCATTTTGCGATGACACAGGCTGTGCCGGAGATCGTTCCGCTTGTGAAGGTGATCCCGCTTACAGTTTTCCTTTCAGGCTTTTCCATTTTTTCTATGATACCGTTTACCTCGATATCCATTGCTCCTATAATTCCTAACATAATATTTCTTCCCTTCTTTTGTTATTCAAGATTTCCCGTATGGAACATTATTGCACTGAGCGCCGCAAGAGGTGCAGTTTCAGCTCTGAGTATCCTTTTCCCAAGGGTAGCCACATGAGCGCCGCCGTTTCTGAGAGCCTCGGCTTCATGCTCCTCAAAGCCCCCCTCAGGACCTATGAATACTGCTATTTTTTTATCGGCAGGGGTAATGATATTTCTTAGAGGCTCTCCCCCTCCCTCATAAAAAAGAATCGCCCTGTCATATTGAGAAAGTGTCCCCGCCGCCGCGGTAAGTCCCGTCAATGCGCCGACCTCCGGAATTATTCCGCGCCTTGACTGCATGGCTGCCTGCAATGCTATCTTGCGGTAGCGTATAAGCTTTTTTTCCATGCTTTTCGCATCCGGACGCGAGATACATCTTTCGGTCATCATAGGAATAATTGTATGTACTCCAAGCTCCACGGATTTTTGTATCACTGTCTCAGGCTTATCTCCTTTTGTAAGCGCAAAGTAAAGCGTGACTTCAATATCAGGCTCATGTGTACATTCAAGGCTGTCGGATACCCTTACCTGTACCCCGTCAGCGTTTATATGCTCGATAATACAGGGATATTCGCTTTTATCCCTTCCGCAAAGGGTTATGACCTCCCCTGCGGACATTCTAAGCGATTTTTTTATATGATCGGCGTCCTCTCCGGTAATAAGACAGCTATCTCCCTTTTTTAATATTTCATCCGTAAAAAACCAATCCATTTCTACCCTCCCGATTTTAAAGCAGCCTTTTTGTTTTTAAGCTGTTCCTTTCTTATTATCGTACTTCTCAGACGCTGCAGCCTGAATCTGTTATATCTTTGTATCAAAGCAAACGGCAGGTTGCCGAGAAACACCAGAAAGGACAGGGGTATTCCCATCACAGGCGTATTTATTATCACAATAACGACCGAAATCATACAATTCATTGAATGGTTCCATTCTCCCCGACAGGTCTCCATGATAAATTCGTCAAGGTATTCTATTGATACGTCATCGAGGTGATCCTTAGAAAAACCGTTTTTCCCAATATGCTGCGGGAGCATATCCTTCCAGCGATTGATTTTCAGAACGTCACTGTAGAATTTCCCTCCGCGTTCCCATTTTTTAGGGAGATACATTTTCTTTTCGGGATCAAAAAATGATGTGTCCACCGATACACAGATTATAAATGTTGAAAAGTGCCATACTGCAGCAATTAAAATATTTATGACCATTGCATTAAGAAACGTCTGATCCTTCGGCAAGCTGTATCACTCCCTTCATATGATATACCGATTCTTTAATGATTATAGCGGGTTTTTATACCGAAATTGTTAATAAAATATGAACAAGAAGACATTATTATTCTTTAGCTTCTTTTTTTACTAAAAAATATTTAAAAAATATTAAAAAAATGTTGTTTTTTTATAAGAATGATGTTAAAATAAGGGTGTATGCATTAAAAGTGACTGTAAACATGAAGGAGTGTTTTAACACACTTTCGTTTATGGAAGCTATTGACTGTAAGGGGGAATGACATGAAAAAAATCGACAGCGCATACTGTGAAGCTCTTGTAAAGCTTCTGAGAGAAAAGGGACTTAAAACCGCAGCAGCCGAAAGCCTGACGGGAGGAATGGTTTCAGAGCTTATAACCTCCGTATCGGGAGCATCTGAGATACTGGAATGCGGAATATGCTCATATTCAAACCGCATAAAGCATCAGCTTCTCGGAGTGTCTGAAAATACGCTGGAGACCTTTACGGAATACAGCATACAGACAGCAGTTGAAATGGCTGAAGGTATCAGAAAGCTGTCAGGCGCGGATATCGGAGTATCTACAACAGGCATAGCCGGTCCCGGCGGAGGAACGGACGAAAAGCCTGTCGGTACGGTTTATATCGGTATCAGCAGCAAAAGAGGCTGCACCGCACAGGAATTCCGTTTCGAGGGAGACCGTCAGTCAGTCAGACAGCAGACTGCACAAAAAGCCCTTTCCTTTATTATCGAAGAGGCTGAAAAGCTTTGAGATATTCTATGCATACGAACCCTTTATCATGCTATTTTATTCAGATCCTTCCGGATCTGGATGATAATGCAAAAGAACATTCGTATTATTATTTCAGAAAATTGTGCAAAACTATTGATTACAAATCAAAATCGTGATAAAATATATTATGAATGTAAAAACTTTTGCATATTTTCAAAGTGCTGATAGAAAAAAGTCAGCGAATATACTATAATAGAACGGAGATGATTTATCTATGCCAAGAAGTGCAGGCATTCTGATGCCGATAACTTCGCTGCCTTCTCCTTACGGAATAGGCACAATGGGCAAAGCAGCCTACGAATTCGTGGATTTTCTTAAAGAAGCCGGTCAGAAATACTGGCAGCTGCTGCCTGTAGGACCTACAAGCTACGGAGATTCACCGTATCAGTCCTTCTCTACATATGCGGGCAACCCCTATATGATAGATCTGGATATGCTTTGCGAAGAGGACTTGCTGATAAAAGACGATCTCAAGCAGATAGACTGGGGCTCAAATGACCAGTATATTGATTATGAGAGAATGTACAACATTCGTTTTGATGTACTCAGAAAGGCATATGAGGCATTCAAACAGAAGGATCAGCAGGAATTCTGGGATTTCATGCGCGACGAGAACAGCTGGCTCACAGATTATGCCCTGTATATGTCAGTAAAGAAGTTCTTCGATGATAAGCCCTGGACCGAGTGGCCGGATCACCTTATCAAATACCGCAATCCCGATACAATAGATTACTATCTCAGACTGCTTTATGAAGATGTTATGTTCTGGAAATGGACACAGTTCATGTTCTACAAGCAGTGGGCAGAGCTTAAAGAGTATGCCAATGCAAACGGCGTAAAGCTCTTTGGCGATATGCCTATATATGTGGCGATGGACAGCGCAGATACATGGGCTAATCCTGATGTATTCTGGCTTGATGATGAGCTTAAGCCCGTTTGCGTGGCAGGCTGTCCGCCGGATTATTTTTCAGAAACAGGTCAGCTCTGGGGCAACCCGCTGTATGACTGGATCTACCTTGAGGAAACAAATTACGATTGGTGGATCAGACGTGTTGCAGGTGCAGCAAGAATGTTCGACGTAACAAGAATCGACCATTTCAGAGCATTCGATCAGTTCTATGCTATCCCCTACGGCTCAAAGGACGCTGTAGTAGGCGAATGGCTCGACGGTCCTAAGATGCGCTTCTTTGAGAAAATAAAGCAGCGTCTCGGTGATATTCCGATCATTGCCGAGGATCTCGGCTTCCAGACACCCGGCGTTAAAAAGCTTCTTAAGGATTCCGGATATCCCGGCATGAAGATCCTTGAATTTGCATTTGATTCAAAAGAGGACAGTGATTATCTGCCCCATAACTATACTACGAACAGCGTATGCTATACCGGTACACATGATAATGATACTATTATGGGCTGGCTCAGCGCTGCTTCCGAAAAGGATATTGCCTTTGCAGAACAGTATTGCCACCTCGATAAGACAGAGGGCTACAACTGGGGCTTTATCCGTACCGCTTATGCGAGCGTAAGTGACTATGCTATAGTTCAGATGCAGGATATTCTCGGACTCGGCGGAGAGGCAAGAATAAATACTCCCTCAACACTGGGAGGAAACTGGACCTGGAGAATGAAAAAAGGAGCGGCAACTCCTAAAATTGCCAGAAAACTTTATAATTTGTCAAAAATTTACAGAAGGCTGGAGGATGACAAAAAGATGAAGAAAAATGCCATTATCGACAACCTCGT
>CACXDV010000302.1 GCA_902766585.1 uncultured Ruminococcus sp. | reverse complement strand
GCGATCTGGCAAAGGTATTTTCTGTTATAGATCCACAGAGCCTTCATATCTATCTTGTCCTTTAAGGGCACAAGCTCTGTCTTATCCTCATTTACAGTCCATAATGCGCTTTCGCCTTCTTTGTAATATGCAAGAGGTCCGCTGCTGTCATAAATGACATTCATGCCCTCTGTAAGCTCCTTGACCTTTTCGTCACGGATACCGCTGCTTCCTGTCATTCTCAGCTTTTCCCAGGTATTGTAGTATTCGTTTGAGACATTATCAAAGTATCCGAAAACTCCGGTATCGACCATATCAAAGCCGCCGTTGAACATACGGTTTATCTCTTTTCTGGACTTTTTGCTTTTATCATAATTAGCGGCAAGAAAGACTTCTTTAAGAGTACCAAGCTTCCCGGCAAATTCATTTGAATATATCCTGCTGCCGTCTGCAATAATAAGAACGCCTGTGTTTATTGCTGTAAATGACGGATAGAAATTGCTGTCCGCAAAGCTGTTCTTTCCGGGATGATATTCCTTTCCGACAATAGTTATCTTATGGCCTTCCGAAAGCTTTCTCTGCATTATTTCCTTGTATCCGTCAGCGCTGCACATGAAGCCGTATTCATCATCTGCAAGATCCATTTCATTCAGATGATATAACTTTGCAAGCTTGTTGTAATCGCTTTCATAAAGCACCTGTACGCGATATGAGAAAAACTCCTCATACTCAAAAGGCTCACTGTCCTGCTCCAGATCGTAAACTTCAAGCTTGTGGGCATCTTTCAGTTCATCATAGTCCTCTTTGCTGAAAAACATCTTAGCTTCAACATCACTTGTAATATGAGCGGCAAATTCGCTGTATTCCGAAAGCATACTCATATCAAAGCCGGCTGCCTTCATTTCATCATAAAGGGAATTATTCTCCGCGCCGGCTGATTCTGCTGTCTGTAAGCGTTCTACAACTAAATCAACAGGATAATTCTTTTCCATCTGAGCTCTCTCAGCGACTGTAAAGGAAAGTGAAGCTGAGATAGCGGTAAGTACGACAGAAAGAATCAAGGTCGTTATTGCCATTGAAAAAACCGCTGAATATATCTTGCTTCCGAGCTGCTTTATAACGAAAACATTCAGTCCCTTAAAACGTATTTTTTCGCTGAATGACAGAAGACTGAGAAGGAAGCCCGAAAGTGAAACGATTATAAGCAATACGGAAACGATAATAACAGGAATAAGCGCTGTCAGATATCCGAGGAACTTGACCGAACGTCCGATAATCTGAAACTGAATTTCTGTAAAAGCAAATCCTCCGATAAGAAGTATAACTCCTGCTGCAAAAAGAACAATTGAAATAACAGGTCTTTTTACCTTTATTGTCTTTGCCCTGTGCTCTGCATTGAGAAGGCGAATAAGACGGCTGCCTGATACCGAGATAAGATTCACAAACAGAGTTACAACAAAAACAATGCCGAAACAGATAATTGTTTTGACCATTGCATCCGCGGAAAAAATGAAGGTCGTTCCTTCTGCCTCCATGCCGAACATCTGTACAACAAATACGCTCATCAGCTGTGACAGAAGCACTCCGAGAGCTATTCCTGCGACAAGCGATACAATACCTATCATAAAGGTCTCGCATACAAGTATTCCTGAAATCGTAATACCCTTCATTCCGAGTGTGAGATAAACGCCGAATTCCTTTTTTCTTCTGCGTATCATAAAGGTATTGGCATACACAACAAGAAAGCCGAGTATAACCGCAACAAAGACTGATACATAATTCATCAGGTTTTCAAGTCCGCTGAACAATTCCGCTGTTAAGGGATCTACTCCTTTAGTTTTCTGAGCTGCCTCAGAAAGCTTGAAAAGCTGGCTGAGTATGCTCTGTGAACCGAGAGCAGTGAACATATAGAAAATCGAAATACCGAATAAAAGCGTAAGGAAATATATTGTATAATCCCTGAGAGAACGCTTCATATTACGAAAGGCTAATTTATACAGCATCTTCTGTTTCACCTCCGAGAACGGTCTGAATGTCAATTATTCTTTCAAAGAAATGCTTGCGGTCTTCCTCACCTCTTACAAGCTCATTGAAAATTTTTCCGT
>CACXDV010000301.1 GCA_902766585.1 uncultured Ruminococcus sp. | reverse complement strand
TTCGGAAGATACAGCGTCGAATATGTATTGAAAACGCTTCCGAAAATGCCGAGCACAATGGCTGTGCCGGACATTACATCAAAATACAGCCAGTCCATTCCCGCTTCCGTAAGCTCCCCGCATATCGACAGAGCCATACCTGCAAAGGAACCGCCGAGCATTCCGAACAAAAGGAATGAAAAAATCACAAACATCAGAATTACAAGAGTTTTTGACCGAGGCTTGTTTTTCCTTCTGTCAAAGAAAAAATTCCGGAAAACCTCAGCTATTTCCTTTTTGAGCAATACACCAAGCATTTATTCTCCCTCCAGTTCAAGGAATACGCTTTCAAGGCTTTCATCACCCTTGACTTCATTTGTAGTACCGGATCTTATGAGCCTGCCGTGCTTGATGACAGCTATTTTATCACAGAGCTTTTCAGCGACTTCAAGGACATGGGTGGAGAAGAAAATAGCCCCTCCGTTATCGCAAAGCTCTCTCATCATTCCTTTAAGTATGAATGAGGCTTTCGGATCAAGACCGACAAACGGCTCGTCCATTATTATAAGCTTCGGTGAATGTATCCATGCCGAGATTATGGCAAGCTTCTGCTTCATTCCGTGTGAATAGGTCGATATCGGCTGTGCAAGGTCAGCGGTCAGCTCAAGCTTGTCGGCGTATTCTCTTATCCTCTGCTGTCTGTCGGAGGCGGAAACACCATAGATATCCGCGACAAAATTCAGATATTTTATCCCGCTCATAAAATCATAGAGGTCGGGATTATCAGGGATATAGGCTATCATTCTTTTACATTTTATAGGCTCCTCTTTTATTGATATCCCGTCAATAAGTATCTCACCCTTATCAAAATCAATTATGCCCGCGACACTTTTAAGGGTAGTGGTCTTTCCCGCGCCGTTATGACCGATAAAGCCGTATATCTCACCCGGCCGGATATGCAGTGTAAGGTCGTCTACTGCTTTTTTGTCCCCGTATGTTTTAGTCAGATCCTTGATTTTCAGCATTCATTATTCCCCCGTTCGTTTTAATGATAAAAGTATGATTATTTAAGGCTGATGAAAGCGCTGTCTGCATATCGCAAAAATCCCCATGCGTTCCGTACCGGACTCATGGGGACATTTTCAGTCATTCGTATCGGTGAAATGCTCTCATTTTTTTGCATAGGTCTCGATATGCCGGCAAAGAGCGTCAAAGGTTTCAGTGCTGATATCGTGTTCTATCTTGCAGGCATCCTCCTCCGCTATGTCCTCCGGAACACCGAGGCGTACAAAAAGGTCGGTCAGCGTCTTATGACGGGCTAATATTTTTTCCGCTATTTTCATACCGCTTTCGGTAATGTATATATAATTGTCCTTGTCCATGATTATATAGCCCTTTTCCTTGAGGCGCTTTGTAGTGTATGTAACGCTTGGCTTTGTTATTCCGAAATGGCGGGCTATGTCAATTGAGCGTACATCACCGTTCTTTTTCTGGATTATAAGTATAGCCTCAAGATAATCCTCTGTTGTTTTTTCTGAATTGATATCCGGTCGCATATTATGCTTCCTCCTTTTATTCGTATTTGTCAAGATTGTTCCAATCAAGTTCATTTTCATCAATATAGCCGCTTGCCTCTGCCTCTTTAAGCTCTGCCGCTTCTGAGGGAGTCAGTCTGGTATAATCGGGATCCCATGCAAGAACGATACGCTTTAACATTTCTAAAGCAAGGTTCCTTTCCTGTTCCGGCAGCATATCAAGCATTGCTGCTATTTGCTGTGCCTGTGCGCTCATTTTTCATACCTCCTGATTACTTATAGATGTCGCCTCTGTTGCCGATTTCGTCAATAAAAAGAATTTCTGATACTTGGTCTTTTGCCGTTTCATCAATATTTTCTGAATACCAATAGATAATACGATGGCTGCCAACTCTTAAGCGCATTTTTCCTCTGTCACTGCCTTGCATTGCTTTTATGTCGCCCTCCGGTGGCTTTAATGTTAGTTTACTTATTGCCGCCCTTATCCTGCTT
>CACXDV010000300.1 GCA_902766585.1 uncultured Ruminococcus sp. | reverse complement strand
GTGTCCTTTGAAGTTATTCCATTTTTTGCCGAGCCGTTTACACTAAGTTCTCCCTCGCCTGAAATGGTAAGGTCATTTTTTGAATAAACAGCAGCATCGGGATCATCACTGTTATCACTTGAGGTTTTGCCGCCGTTGATTTCATTTTTACTTCCTTTAGGTAAAATAAGTATTGTTTTATCGCATTGTTCTGAAAATACAGCAGAGGTTTTTGTACTGTTTATTGTGACATTATCCATTACAAGCTTAACGGTATCGTCTTTTCCTGCTTCTATCAGGATTTGACCGTCATCAAGCTTTCCGCTGAGTGCATAGGTTCCGGCACTTGAGATTGTCACAGTACTGCCGTTTACACTTGCCCCATTCCCGCTTACTTCGGCAGAAGAACCGTTGAGTTTGATTTTTACTGTTTCTGCTTCATTATAGTCCGAATTGGTATCATCATTGTCAATTGAAACAGAAGGTTCGGCACTTATTTCTGAAGAAACAGTGCTTTCAGGTACTGTAATAGTTTTTGATGAATTATTAGTCTGCTTGTCACTGCAGCCAGAAAAAGCGATTGTTCCCGACAGCATCATACAGAATACCAGAGTCTTTAATTTATTGTTGTATGCTTTATTAACTGACATAATATCACTCCGAATCTTATTTGGTATGTATTTATTGTATTTTTAAAATAATAAGCCATTATGTTTGTTATGTAAATCAAATATTAACTCTTTCTTAAAAATTTTTTATCTTTTATTAATTAATTGTTGTTATGTCAAAGAATGAAAAAATAAGTAAATAAAATAAGTAAATATTAAAAAATAATAGTGCAAATATCATTTTAATATGTTATAATGTCATAAAAGCCTAAATCTCTCAAACGGAGGTCTTAAGAATGTACGATTTCACTTTGGAAAAATGGAGACAGAACTATATAGACGACTTTCTCAGTTCAACAGATGACCCTCATTTGTCCGATAATCTATGTGAGACTCTGCCATATCCTATGGATACTGCTTTTGCTATGGAGTATATTCGTGAAAGAATGTTTAATAGTGAGGAAAGGCAGATATGCCGTGCAATAATGGTAGACGGTCATGCAGTCGGAGGGGTAGATGTTATTTTCAGCAGCGGATTGTTTTCGAGAAGTGCTGAATTGTCAATATGGCTTGCTAAGCCATACAGGGGACAGGGACTCGGAGGGAGAGTAATTAAAAAGATATGTGAGGATACATTTGATAATTATGATATTCTCAGGATAGAATCACACCCTTATTCAAATCATATAGCAGCTGCACAGGCTCTGAGAACCGCAGGCTTCAAGCATGAGGGAACAGTCCGCAGCGCAATATTCAAAAATAATACCACCTATGACTATGAAATTTTCTCCATTCTGAAGGATGAAATGAAATAATGCTACAAAAAATCACCCACAGTCCTGATATAATATCAGCGGGACTGAGGGTGATTTTTTTTTGTGAAATTAAGCTGAGCGTTTGTTGTGAAGTCTCATGCGGTCGGAAATCATGGCAACAAATTCACTATTTGTAGGCTTTCCTCTGCCGTTGTGTATGGTATATCCGAAATAGGAATTGAGAATTTCAACATCTCCTCTGTCCCATGCCACCTCAATGGCATGACGGATAGCCCTTTCCACTCTTGACGGAGTAGTTTCGTATTTGTTGGCAACGGCAGGATAAAGTTCCTTGGTTACGGCATTGATTATCTCAGGATGACGCACACACATGAGTATTGAATCCCTGAGATAGTGGTATCCCTTGATATGTGCAGGTACACCTATCTGATGCAGAATATCTGTTACAGTAATTTCCAGATCTCTATCAAGAGTAAGTATCTCACCTACGGGATGCTTTTTCGGTTCATCTGAACAGAATGTAAGAAGATCCTTAATTCTGTCGAGAAGATTACCGGCATGGTATGGTTTAATGACATAATAGGCAGCTCCGGCACTTAAAGCCTCGTGCTCCAGAACCGGGCTGTCAAAGCTTGAGATTGTCACAAAAACAGGTGATTCATCAGCATGGGAGCGAATGTGTCTTATTACTCCGACTGCATCAATATTTGTCATAAACATATCCATAAGAACTATATCCGGTTTCCATTCCTTTATCTTTTCTATTACTTTTGCTCCGTCCTTTGTGCAAAATTCTGCTTCAAAGCCCTGTTTTGCAAATAATTCAGGCTCCTCTCTGCAGAACTCGTCCTTGTCCTCGGTAATAAGGATCTTAAAGTTGTTTTTCATTGTTTTATCCTCCAATTGTGTTTGATGTTGGCTATATATTACCATAACTTACCATTTAATACAATGGTAAAAACTACCAATTATTATTCAAGCTAAAATTTGCAGCTTCGACTGAGTTTGTGTGATTGAAGGATTAATTTGAGTGGTGATGTTGAATTACAAGATTTTATTGTTAATATAGACATAAGAGAATTCCACGAAAGCGGGTAAAAACAGTCAGAGTTTCAAAGTATGTTATTTTCTAAAATAGAAAAATAATCTCTGTAACCCGCATGAATAGCGGTTTACAGAGATTTGATACCATTTTTTGGTTATTTTGCCATATTGACAAATGAAAATTTGTATGAGTTTGCAAAAATAACGTGAAATTGCTTAAGAAGCGTCTTGCTTTTTTATTATTTCCTTGTTGATATCTGTCATATTTTCTGCAAAAACGGCATAGCCCCTTGAAGGATCGTTGATAAATACATGGGTAACAGCTCCTACAAGCCTTTCGTTTTGAATAATAGGACTGCCGCTCATACCTTGAACGATACCTCCGGTTTTATCAAGAAGTCGGCTGTCAGTAATGTGTATTACCATATTTTTTGTAATATTTCCGTTGTTGTAGCTGATATCCTCTATATAAATGTCATATTCTTCAGGGGCAGAGCCGGAAATTGTGGTTCTGAGCTTCGCCGGACCCTTAACTACCTCTTGACGGAAAGCTACTTGCATAAGTCTTCCTTCACCGAAGCGTTCTTTGTATTTTCCGAAAATACCGCATTCATCATTTGCATTTATTTCACCGACAG
>CACXDV010000299.1 GCA_902766585.1 uncultured Ruminococcus sp. | reverse complement strand
TAAGCGTCAGGGAAAAGACCTTAAAGAGTGAACTTGAGGCGATCGATATTGAGTGCAGGCAGATGATCGACCCTGTTTACCTTCTGCCTAAGACGGAATGGCTGAAGATGGCCACTCCGATCTATATGCAAAAAGGCAGCTTCGTAATGATATTTCTGCTCCAGAAATCTCCGACGTTGCTTGAAGCAGCGGTGAAATATGCAAAGGCGCATAACAAGATACCGGTAGTCATTACCAATATGGCAAGGAACAAAATACAGGGAGTAAGATACGTTACCAAATGTAGCCCCTCGCAATTCCTTTCCTATTTGGACGGCGCCGATTCGATTTTCACAAACTCATTTCACGGTATTTCGCTGTCGATCATTTTTAATAAGAACTTCTATTTTGAATTTCTTGGCAGCGAACATAAGACAAACAGCCGGATCAAGGATATCATTGATCTTTTTGGTTTGCAGAAACAGAATATAACGCTTACGGACTATTTGGCGAATATTGATTATTCACAGATCAATCCGCGAATAGAATCTGAAAGTAAAAAGGCCATGGATTTTCTGAATGAGAATCTAAAATAGGTCTTGCGAAAAGGAGAATACAAATGGCTTACTCGGAAAAGGAAAACGTAAAACTGCTTATTTCCATGCTTAAGGCATACAATATCAGACATCTTGTTTTATCGCCCGGCAGCAGAAACATACCTTTTGTTCACATGGCTGAGAATGATGATTTCTTTACCTGCTATTCTATTGTTGATGAAAGAAGTGCCGGTTTTTTTGCAATAGGACTCATTGAGCGGCTTAACGTACCTGTTGGGATATGCTGCACGTCCGGAACAGCTGTATGCAACTATACCTCAGCAGTCGCAGAGGCATATTATCAGAGGCTTCCTCTCGTTGTACTTACGGCTGACAGACTGAATTATTTCCTGAATCAGAATGAGGATCAGATGATCCCTCAGCAGGAATTGCTCAAAAGCATAACCAAGGTTGGCGTACAGATCTCTACGATCAAGGACTCACAGGACTATTGGTATACAAAAAACCGTCTCAACGCAGCACTTCTTGAACTTGATCACCACGGTAAAGGGCCTGTACATATCAATTTCATTGTTGAGGACAAGTGTGCAAATACTGCCGACGTAACATACGAAAAGCCCGAGGATATAGCAAGAGTATACAGGTATGAGCTTGAGAAGAAGAGTACGGATCTTTCAGCGTGTATCAGTGAGCTTACAGACAAAAAGGTAATGGTAGTATACGGTCAGAGCTACGGCGTTTCTGCGTCGGAAATGGAGCTTCTTGAAAGCTTTGTAAGCCGTTTTAACTGTGTTGTATTAAAGGATCATATCTCAAATCTGTCATACGATAAGGCATTCCTTCCTTTTGCCGCTGTCAAGGCTCTCTCAGAGGCTGATAAGACAAAGCTGAAACCGGATATCATCATAACGCTTAATGGCAACTGTACCTTCATGCCTATGCTCAAAAAATTCACGAGCCTTGGGGCGAAACAGTGGGATGTATGTGATGACGGTATCCTCAGGGATTGTCTGCACAACCTTACAAAGATATTTGAAGGTTCGGCAAGCGATTTCCTCAAAATGATGTCTGATACAGATGGCAAGTCCGATAACAGCTATTATGATCTCTGGGAAGAGCATATGGGTTCTGTTGCAATTCCCGAGCCGGAATATTCAAGTCTTGCTGCAGTGAAGATGTTTGTGGAAAACGTTCCTTCCGGCAGTATCGTTCACCTTGCAAACAGCAGTACCGTAAGATACGCAAATATGTTCCGTTTCAATGAGAATATAAAAGTATACTGTAACAGAGGAACAAACGGGATTGACGGTTCTTTCTCCGCATTTATGGGGAATGCCGTAGCTTCCGATGAACCGACATTCCTTCTCATAGGCGACTTAAGCTTTTTCTATGATATGAATGCCTGTTGGAACAGATATTGCGGAAAGAATATCAGGATCATGCTGAATAACAACTCCGGCGCGGAGCTTTTCCATTATGACCATGGTGCAAAGATCGAGCGTATCAATGAGTATATCGCGGCAGAGCACAATGCACTTGCTAAGGGCTGGATAGAGTCAAGGGGATTTAAGTATCTTTGTGCTCATAATGCGGAAGAACTTGATGCGGCATGCGCAGAATTTTTCAGAAGTGATTCAGACTGCCCTATATTTCTGGAAGTTTTTACGGACAAAAAAGCTGACTCTGACATTGTTCATAAGTATTTTGATGAGATATCCAATCTCAGTTTTAAGGAAAGTGCTAAAAATGCCATTAAAAAGGCAACT
>CACXDV010000298.1 GCA_902766585.1 uncultured Ruminococcus sp. | reverse complement strand
GAAGAAGGGCGGATATGACAAGCTGCCTGATGAGGCACTTGATGCACTCCAGAAGCTTGTTGACGAACTCTCATAATCATTCAATGTTCAATGTACAATGTGCAATGTTCAATGTACAATGTGCAATGTTCAATGTGCAATTCGCATTCCGTTTCTACGAACATTCGGTTCTGTTCCGCATAACTGAATTCTGACTAAACAAAAAAATAAGTCTGTTGTATCATCAGGTAATACAACAGACTTAATTTTTTTATCAACTGTTGAGCTGATCTCAATTTATATTAAAATCAACTCAATTCTACATAATAAAAATCGTGCAGGTCTATATACAGACCTGCACTAAATATCTAAATGACAAAACGAATCAGGAAAACCACTCAATTGCACATTGCACATTGTACATTGTTATGAGAGTTCGTCAACAAGCTTCTGGAGTGCATCAAGTGCCTCATCAGGCAGCTTGTCATATCCGCCCTTCTTCTCTGAGAAGCCCTTAACAGCATTTACACGGTTGATCATTGCATTCTTAAGAGCAGCCTTATAATCAGCATCGTTCATGTCAGGCTCAAAACCTTCCCAGTTGAGAATCTCAACATCCTCGAAGGGGCCCCATTTCTCAAACTTAGCTGTACCCTCAACTATTGCTTCAAGTACGCCGAGAGTATCTTCCTTCTGAACCTTCTTGCCCATGAAATCGCCTGTATTTACGATATAGCAAGCAACATTCTTTTCTTCAACAAGCTTCTTGAACTTAACATAGTCATTTACAAGAGGATATGTTCTGAAGGGGTTAGCATAAGGAACTATACGAAGCGCATTCATATCTGTGCCTGCTGCTACACGCTCTGCAGTAGAGGTCTTTGTAGCAAGAGTTGCACCCATTACAGAAGCAAGCGCTGCACCCTTAAGCTTTACACAGGGAGGAATTGTAGGATCCTTCATGATCCAGATAATTGAGTTTACAGGTGAGTCGATCTTGTCAACTCTGTTCGGAGACCAGAGCTTTGACTTGATAGCACGGCCGTTACCGTTTCTGATATCCTCTGTTACAAGCTGGATCTTGCCTTCGCTGTCCTTTGTGCAGGAGCAGTTCTGAACGCTGAGAAGATACTTGTTATCGGGACAGCCTGTGGGATAATCGGCTGTTTTATCAAAATATGAGGGCTCAAGCGCAATAGATGCACAGGTATCTGAATTGATGATAAATGCATCATCGTGAAGAACTGTGATATTCGGATACTTACCGCCATGCTTTGCGTGTGTAAGTGTTGATTTGCCTGAACCTGAAAGTCCGAATACTGATGCAACATACTTGCTGCCGTCTGCAAGTGTATATTCCTTCTGACCGCCGTGGCAGGATGCATAGCCGTTACGGTTAGCAATAGCCCATGCGATAGTAAGTGTGCCCTTCTTGTGCTCACCGAAATACTTCATGCCAAGAATAGCTGCACAGTTGTTGTCTGTATCAAAATAGCAGCAGGTGAGATCATCGCTCAGACAGCTGTAATCAACATCGGGTGAAGGTGTGGGTGCCCACTGGGGATCTGAGAAAATATAGATATCAGGCTCGCTGCCGTTGCCTACAGGCTGTGAACCTTCATACATCTTTGCATATTCGTCATTGATATACTGGAAGTTGAGCAGCCAGTTATACATGAGGTTCTCTTCTCCCTCGGGAATAAGAAGATGAGCCTTAACCATGAACTCGGGATCAAGTCCGATATAAGCTGATGCATGATAGAGCTTCTTGAAACGTGTCTTATATACAGCATCCATTACTACCTTATCAAGCTTTGCATCATCTACACCGGGTTCGCCCTTGATTCTTCTTGCAGCAGCATATCTGCCTGTTACAGCGCCGTCATTGAAAAGAAGAACCTTTGCATCCTCGGGAAGACCTACCTTCGGTCCCTCGAAAACAGGCATATCGGTAACAATTGTACCGGGTGAATTCTTTGCAAGGTTATAAGCCTCTTCAAGTGAAGTGACCTCTACTACATTGTTGCCGTAGAATGCGCCTTCAATAATTGAACGTGTCTTTGAAAAACCAACTTTTCCTTTTCCTATTTCATTTATAGGATAATAAGCTTTTGTTGACATATTGTCCTGCCTCCTCAAAATTATCTGAAAAATGACATAGTTATGCATTTTCAGTACATATTATATTTTACCGCATAGAATCTGTATTGTCAAGATAATTCCGTCTAAAAAATTCATTTTGACGATACTGAAATGAATCACCGCAATACAGATTATTCATAAACGGGCTTATCATATAGATCAATCATAAAATTCCGAATAATCAGAACCTTCAGCCTTCATTTTTTACATGAAGCTTTAAATGTATAAATCAAACCGTGAGCGCTCTCAGCTTTTCCTTATCAATTATTGTTATACCCTTCCTCGAAAGCTCAACTATCCCCTCCGAAGCAAGGTATCTGAGCATTCTCGTTACAGCTTCACGAGCTGAACTGATATATTTTGCTATCTGTTCATGTGTAAGCTTTATCACAGTGCTGTCTGTTCTGACCATTTCATCCCACAGGAATACGGCTATCCTCTTATCAAGACTGAGGAACATTATCTGCTGCATTACCCACACTACATCAGAAAACCTCTTTACAGCATTATCAAGAGCATAGTTTTCGACATAAATATTTTCCTTTGAGACCTTTGCCATGACATCACCGCGCACAATGTAAACCTCACTGTCCTCCTCGGCATCAATGACAACATCAAAGGTTATCGACTCAAGAACACAGGATGCAGAGAGCATACATACCTCGCCTGTCTTAAACCGGCAAAGTGTGATCTCCTTTCCGTTTTCGCTGAGCAGATAAGCCCTGAGACATCCGCTGACAACTATTATAGCGCCGGTACAGCTATCCTCTGCGCCGTGGATATTTGTACCCTTTTTATAGCTGACGCTCCTTGTATTCGCACAGAGAAGCTCTTTTTGTCCGTCACTAAGCTTATCCCAGAAGGAAAAATATTTCCTGTAAACAAGCTTGCATTGTGATAGTTCTATTGCCACCGCTGCTCACCCCATTATAAGAGAACCCATATCCCGCGGGATATGAGTTCAGTCATTTAATATTATTTCAGGCTGTTAATTACTATTTCCTTTGAGCTGTTCAGCGCAGAATCAATTTTTGAAATATCTCCTACACCAGCCATTGCTCTTTCGGGCTTTCCTCCGCCCTTTCCGCCTACAAGCTCTGCTATTGCCTTAACAAGCTTACCTGCATGAGCGCCCTTTGCCTGAGCCGCCTTGCCGCAGGCTACACAGAGATTTGCCTTATCTCCGTCTACTGCAAACATAACGGCAATACAATCAGGTGCCTTATCAAGAACAGTATCAGCCATTGTCTTAAGGGCAGCGGAATTTGTTCCCTTAAACTTACCGCAGGCTACACGGATACCGTCATGCTCCTCTGCTGTTGAAAGCATTGTATCTATTCCCTGAGATGAAAGCTTTGCAGTAAGGGATTCTATCTCCTTTTCCTTAGCCTTGAGCTCCTCCATAAGTCTTTCCGCAGTCTCGCTGAGCTTTGCGGAATTCTTTATTTTAAGCGCCTTCATTGTATCGTTTATTGTCTTGTCATAGGATTCAATAAGCTCTATAACATTATAACCTGTAACAGCTTCGATCCTTCTCACTCCGGCAGCTACGGAGTTTTCGCTGATAATACGGAAAAGTCCCAACTTTGCTGTATTATCCATATGAGTACCGCCGCAGAATTCCTTTGAGAAATCTCCGGCAATAACAACCCTTACAACATCTCCGTACTTTTCACCGAACAGAGCCATTGCGCCGAGCTTCTTTGCTTCTTCAATGGGCATTTCCCTGGTAACTACAGGATAAGCCTTGGCTATCTCTTTATTTACACGATACTCTACCTTTTTCAATTCCTGCGGAGTAAGCGCTGAGAAATGAGTAAAGTCAAAACGGAGCTTTTCATCATTGACAAGCTGACCTGCCTGCTCAACATGATTTCCGAGAACCTCTCTGAGTGCTGCCTGAAGAAGATGTGCGGCAGTATGGTTTCTCATTATTGCTAATCTTGAAACCCTGTTTACGATCGCATTGACAGTATCTCCGACTTCAATGGCACCGCTGTTGATACGGCAGCGGTGCATGAATATTCCGTTATTATCCTTTACTGTATCAAATACAGCGATCTCTGCATCCTTACCCTTAATAGTACCGGTATCACCGACCTGTCCGCCGCTTTCTGCATAAAAAGGAGTCTTGTCAAGAACCAGAACAACATCATCGCCTGTTCCGCCGAATTCAACCTTTTCTCCTTCTTTTACAATAGCAAGTATCTTAGATTCAGATGTCAATTGTGTATATCCTAAAAATTCGGTCTTTGAGATACCGCTGAAATCAACTGCATCACTGAGCCATGCTTCTGTATCGGACTTCTTTCTTGCTTCCTTTGCTCTCTTTTTCTGCTCCATAAGAAGCTTGTCATAGCCTTCGGTATCAATCGTCATTCCTCTTTCGGCAGCGATCTCTTTAATAAGGTCAACAGGGAATCCGAAGGTATCGTTCAGTCTGAATGCATCCTCACCTGAAATACGGTTTATCTCGGACTTTTCAATTATCTCATTAAGCATTGCAAAGCCCTGAGTAAGAGTTTTTGCGAAAGCCTCTTCCTCTGTTCTTATGACCTTGGTTATGATCTCTCTCTTTTCTGAAAGTTCGGGATAATACGGGTTCTCTGCTATAACGGTATCAACAACTTTATAGAGGAAGGGTTCTTTTACACCCAATAATCTGCCGTGACGTGAAGCTCTTCTGAGAAGTCTGCGGAGTACATAGCCCCTTCCCTCATTTGAAGGCATTACACCGTCGCCTATCATAAAGGTCACGCTTCTTATATGGTCGGTTATTACACGAAGTGAAATATCGCTCTTTTCGCCGTCTCCGTAATTAACACCAACAAGAGAGCTTATTTTCTTCATTATGTTCTGTACGGTATCAACAAGGAAAAGATTGTCCACGCCCTGCATTATGCAGGCAAGACGCTCAAGTCCCATGCCCGTATCAATATTCGGGTGGTCAAGAGGAGTATAATTGTTATTTCCGTCATTGTCAAACTGGGTGAAAACATTGTTCCAGAATTCTACATATCTGTCACAGTCACAGCCAACACCGCAGGTCGGACTTCCGCAGCCGTACTTCTCGCCTCTGTCAAAATAAAGCTCGGAACAGGGACCGCAGGGACCTTCTCCATGCTCCCAGAAGTTATCCTCCTTGCCAAGTCTTACGATATGGTCCGCAGATACACCGACT
>CACXDV010000297.1 GCA_902766585.1 uncultured Ruminococcus sp. | reverse complement strand
CAAAATACACCACTTCACATTATCATTATAACAGCCCCTCCCCCATTTGTCAACCAGCCAGCGTGACGCTGGACCCATAACGCGGGGTTCGCTTCACTCCGTTTCGCTCTGACTGGTCAAGAGATGCTTTTATGCCCGCGCGGGGTACTAAATGTACAATGTACAATGTTCAATGTTCAATGTTCAATCTGTCATCCTGAGCAAAGCGAAGGATCTTTTCATAAAAACAGCATATAATAAAGAGTTTTAGTAACTGCTCTGCAAACGCTGTACTTGTTTTAATGCTTTAGTTCAACAGAGTTTTCAACTCTTTCAACATCGCAATGTTGAAAAGTTAAAAACTTATCCACCTTTTCAACTTCTATGCTTTTCTGTATTATACTCAATACATATTCAATCAAAAAACGCTTTATAAACAAGCTTTTTTATTGATATTACGCAATTTGCACATATTTATACAGGATTGATTTATTTATTTTTTATTCCCTCAGAAAAATTATTTGTTGAAAGATCTGCGTTAATGTGATAAAATATTAAATCATAACAGCGGATTTTCAACTGCGTTATGTACTTGATTGATAAGATACACTTGGTACAAAAGGAAAGAGGAATGTATATGTGCGGATTATGCGGATTTACCGGTCACATAGCTGAAAGGGACAAGGTTTTAACAAACATGACTGACGTCATTACGCACCGGGGACCTGACAGTGTAGGTTATTATAAGGACAGCAGGATCTCTATGGGATTCCGCCGACTCAGTATCATTGACCTTGAAGGCGGTCATCAGCCAATTTACAACGAGGATAAAAGCCTTGTTCTTATGTTCAACGGCGAAATATACAACCATAATGAGCTTCGTGAGGAGCTTAAAAAATGCGGTCACACCTTCTATACAAAGGCTGACTCCGAGGTTCTTGTCCACGGCTTTGAAGAATGGGGCGAAAAAATGCTGAATAAGCTCAGAGGTATGTTCGGATTCGCCATTTACAATACAAAGGACGGTTCTGTTTTTATCGCACGTGATTTCTTCGGCATCAAACCTATGCATTATGCTGTAATAAACGGTGAGCTTATCTACGGTTCAGAGATAAAAAGTATCCTTGAACACCCTTCCTATGTAAAAAAATTCAATTACAGAGCGCTGGACAATTATCTTTCATTCCAGTATGTTGTACCGCCCGAAACCTTTTTTGAAGGCATATACTGTCTGCTTCCCGGTCATTTTATGTGGTTCAGGGACGGCAAGGTAACAACTACCCGCTATTTTGAAGCAACCTTCGATCCCGATACAACTCTTACTGAAAAAGAAGCTGTCGATAAAATAGAAGCTGTTTTTGAAAACTCCGTAAACGCCCACAAGATCAGCGATGTTGAAGTAGGCTGTTTCCTTTCAAGCGGCGTTGATTCAAGCTATGTTTCAACATATTTCGCAGATCAGAAAACATTTACTGTCGGCTTTGATTTCGGTGAACGCTACAATGAGATAAGCTGGGCGCAGGGTCTTTCAAAGGAAATAGGCGTGGATCATTATACTCACCTTATAGGCTCCGAGGAATTCTGGTCAGCCGTTCCTAAGGTACAGTATCAGATGGATCAGCCCCTTGCCGATCCGTCATGCATTGCACTGTATTTCGTTTCAAAGCTTGCAAGCGAGCATGTAAAGGTAGTTCTCTCTGGCGAGGGCGCTGACGAATTATTCGGCGGATATACAGTATATAACGAACCTCATGTTTTCAGATTATATCAGAAGGTATTGTCGCAAAAGGCAAGATACGCCCTTGCAAGAAAGGCTAAAAAATGGCCTCATATCAAGGGCAGAGGATATATTCTCAGAGGCGCAAGAAAGACCGAGGACAAATTTATCGGAAATGCCTTCATGTATGACGATGAGGAAAAGAAGCAGATACTCAAGGACAGCTCCATTGTCACACGTCCGCAGGATCTCTGCCGCAAATTCTATGACAGAGTAAAGGGCTATGACGATGAAACAAAAATGCAGTATCTTGACATAAATCTCTGGATGGTCGGAGACATTCTCCTCAAAGCCGACAGAATGAGTATGGCGAATTCACTTGAACTCAGAGTACCCTTCCTCGACAAAGAAGTATTCAATGTTGCAAGAACGATACCCACAAAATACCGTATTGCCCACGGCACAACAAAATATGCTCTCCGTCAGGCGGCTCTGCGTCACCTTCCCAAGGCAACGGCGCAAAAGCCGAAATTAGGCTTCCCCGTACCGACAAGAGTATGGCTCAAGGATGAACAGTATTACAACAGGGTTAAGGAAATGTTCCGCAGTGAAACTGCCGAGAAATTCTTCAATACCGATCTCATTGTTTCCTATCTTGACGATCATTTCAACGGCAGGGAGGATAACAGCAGAAAGGTATGGACGATATATGTATTCCTTGTATGGTACAGCATTTACTTCGGAAACGAAAAGGATGTAAACCGTCCCGAGGGAGTAACCTGCCCTTCAAATAAGCTTTGACAGAAATTATTACAGCCGCAGATATTTTCGTTT
>CACXDV010000296.1 GCA_902766585.1 uncultured Ruminococcus sp. | reverse complement strand
GCTTAAATTATTTCTATTTGAAAATTGCTTTGTGCTATAGAAATAAAACAGCAAAACAAATCAGGAAAACTACTCAATTGTACATTGTACATTTAAAAGGGTTCTTCGTCGTCTTCGTCGAGAATTTCGGGATAATTGCGGAAATCATCCCTGGAGCCGTTGAAGGCATTCAGGTCGATAAAAGGCTCGTCACCGCTGTAGCCTCTGAGCTTGCCCTTGTCGGAATACTGCCAGAATCTCCATTCTCTGCCGTCGGGAAGCTCCGGCTCACAAAGAATGTCCCGTATCCAGATGTCATATTCATCAAAGGTGCCGGATATATAATGTTCATAGGAGGATTTTGTCGCATATATGACCGGACGCATTTTGTAATAGTATTTCAGCTCATCAAGCAGTATCGAAAGCTCATAAGTCACTTCTTCGCGTGAGGGCGGATCGGCTTCATTGCCTCCGTAAAATTCAATATCGACTGCCGGCGGGAGCATATTGTCATATTTCGGGACATATCTGATAAAATTCTTTGCCTGTGTCTCTCCCTTTGATTCAAAGCTGAAAAACAGATAACAGCCCACACGGAGCTTTGTTGATGATGCTCCCGAAAGATTATATTCAAACCTCGGATCTACCAGACCGGAGCCTTCTGTAGCCTTTATATAAACAAAATCAGTCTGAGTCGCCAGCTCGTCCCAGTTTATGATACCCTGCCATGAGGAAACATCAACTCCCCTTATCCTGCAGTATTTCGGATCGTTCGGTATCAGCAGACCGTTCAGATAAAGGTAAAATCCTGTACCGACCGTTAAAGACAGTGTTATCAGCGAAACGACAAGTATTCTTAAATAAAGTCTCAGACGCATTTTTGTACGCTGCTTCAAATACGGACATCTCCTTTCATGGTTTCTGTTCTAATTCTATCATTTTTATGATGATTTGTAAATAACAGAGAAAAAATCATTTTACCTGATACTTGTAAAAAGAAAAAAATAATAGTATAATAGGCTTATCTTATTTTTTGTCGGGATGGTAGAAGTATGTCAAAAGGAAAGCTTATTGTCTTTGAAGGTCTTGACGGCTCCGGAAAGGGTACGCAGATAGCCCTCCTTGAAAAAGAAATGAAAAAACGCGGAAGAAAGGTATATGTTACCGCTGAGCCTACCTCATCTTCGACAGGAGGTATGATAAGGGATGCCCTCGGCGGTTTTGTCAGAAGAGATGCATTTGAATTGTCCGCGCTTTTTCTTGCGGACAGGATATTTCATAATGCAAATACTAAAAACGGCATAAGGCTTTATCTTGAAAACGGAACAGATGTTATCTGTGACAGATATTATTATTCCTCATTTGCCTATCAGGGAATAGACGCCGATCTTGATTGGGTAATGGATATGAACCTTAACTGTTCCGAAATAATAAAGCCCGACCTTTGTATTTTCCTTGATGCGGATATAGAAAGCTGTGACGAAAGGATAGAGCAGAACCGCATGGACAGGGAAATATATGAGAATAAGGAAACTCAGCGCAGGATACGCAAGCGATTCTTTGAGGTCTTTGAAAGGCTCAGGAATGCAGAAAATATAAAAATCGTCGATGCCTCAAGGTCTATACCGGAGGTTTCGGCTGATATAATAAAAATTTATGACAGCATAAAGGAGAACTGAAAATGGAATACCATATCAACACAAAATGCCTCCAGGCAGGCTATGAGCCGAAAAACGGCGAACCAAGAGTAATTCCGATAGTTCAGAGCACTACATTTAAGTATGACAGCGCTGAAACACTCGGAAGACTTTTTGATCTTGAAGAGGACGGCTTTTTCTATACCCGTCTTACAAACCCCACGCTCAGCGCAGTCGCTGCAAAGATCTCTGCTCTTGAGGGCGGTGTCGGCGCAATGCTTACCTCATCCGGTCAGGCTGCAAGCATGATGTCAATAACAAATATCTGTCATGCGGGAGATCATGTAGTATGCGCTGCCGCAATCTACGGCGGTACCTTCAACCTTTTCAACAAATCACTTCGTGAGCTTGGCATTGACTTTACATTCATAAGCCCCGATGCATCTGAGGAGGAAATAGAAGCAGCATTCAAGGATAATACAAGAGCTGTATTTACCGAAAGTGTTTCTAACCCTTCACTTGATGTTGCCGATATAGAGACATATTCAAGGCTTGCCCATAAGCACGGCGTACCGCTTATCGTTGACAATACCTTCCCGACTCCTATCAATTTCAGACCTTTTGAGTGGGGCGCAGATATCGTTACACATTCCACTACAAAATATATGGACGGTCATGCTGTTGCGATCGGCGGTGTTATCGTTGACAGCGGCAATTTTGACTGGACAAACGGCAAGTTCCCGATGTTTACTGAGCCTGATGAGTCTTATCACGGTGTCATCTATTCCGAAAAATTCGGAAAGGCTGCCTATATCACAAAGGCTGTAACGCATCTCATGCGTGACTACGGCGCACAGCAAAGCCCTCAGAATGCCTTCCTTCTGAATCTCGGACTTGAAACATTGTTCCTCAGAATGGAAAGACATTGTTCCAATGCTCTTGCAGTTGCAAAATTCCTTGAAGCAAACGATAAAATTGAGTGGGTAAATTATCCCGGACTTGAAAGCAATAAGTATTACGAAAGATGCAAAAAGCTTATGCCGAACGGAAGCTGCGGCGTAATTTCCTTCGGTGTAAAGGGCGGACGTGAAAAGGCTATGGAATTTATGAACAGCCTTAATATGATAAAGCTTGTTATCCATGTTGCCGATGCCCGTACCTGTGCGCTTCACCCCGCAAGCACAACACACCGTCAGATGAATGACCAGCAGCTTGAGGAATGTGGTGTTAAGCCCAATCTCATCAGAATGTCCGTAGGACTTGAATATATTGACGATATCATCAGCGATATCAAGCAGGCTCTTGACAAGATCTGATAAACAGCAAAAAAAAGGATGCAGTTTTTTGAATAAAGCTGCATCCTCATTATTTTGTTCGGTAAATGCCGTATTTCAGCTTTCAGGGAAGGTGATTGCCTTGATTGAATAGTTTATCGACCGTGAAGCTGTCCTTATCTTTAAGCTTAAGCTCGGGAAGTCTTTTATTTGCGCTGTATTCATCAGAGCAATTCTTGCAGGCTCTTTCGATAAGGCTGTCCCTTACAGAAGTCAGATCGTTCCATTTACCATCGGTAAACAGAAAGCTTTCTCCCTTATTTATGATGCCTTTGACGCCAACACCCTCTATAAATTCCACGGTACCACCATATAGGAAAGCCGAGGAATATAACATCATACTGCTCCATATTTTCTACCCTTGATTCAATTGCGGGGCGGGAGCCTTTGTCTGCCATTTCAAGTGAGCTGCGGCTGTTTTTGTCCGTCCATCTGAGGTCATCTGCCGTATATGCCTGCTCAGGTACGATCTCAAAAATATCCGTTCCTGCCGCCTTTGCAAGTGCTTCTGCTGCATGAGCTGTTGAACCGCTTGCCGAGAAATAAGCTGTTAATACCTTGCTCATATTAATACCTCCAAAATTAAAATTATTTTATAATAACAATATAACATATATATACCGCGGTATCAATATTTATTTATCTTCATAAGCTTTTTTTGACATAAGGGGCATTTCATATATGGGGCTTATGCGGTACAATAGTTCGCTTCGCGGCAGAAAACTTTATAATTCTGCGGCTGAATAGTGGTAAAAAAAATTGCATACTTTTTTATATTTTTGTACACCTTCTCAAAAGTTGGAAAATCAGCTCAAAAAGAATGTTTTATGGGGCTTTTTTGCTTGACTGTTGAAAACAAAAAGGTTAAAATATGCTATGTAGACGATATGAGCTGTGTGAATAGTTCATGCAGCCATGAATATATAAGAAAGAAACGGAGAGTAGGTAAAATGAATACGTCTGTTTTTGAAAGCTATGAATCGGAGGTACGCTCCTATTGCAGACATTTCCCCACTGTATTCAAGAGGTCTGTAGGCTCATATTTCATTGACGAAGAGGGAACAAAGTACATTGACTTTTTCTGCGGCGCAGGTGCTGTAAACTATGGTCATAACAATCCCGAAATCAAGAAAAAGCTTATTGAATATCTTGAGAATGACGGAATTATCCATGCGCTTGATATGTATACCGTTCCGAAGAGGGAATTTATCGAAACTCTGGAGGAAAAGATACTTAAGCCCAGGGGACTTGATTATAAGATACAGTTCCCCGGTCCCACAGGTACAAATGCAAACGAGGCTGCTTTAAAGCTTGCAAGAAAGGTAAAGGGACGCAGAAATGTATTTGCATTTATGGGTGCCTTTCACGGAATGACTCTCGGCTCACTTGCTCTTACTACCGATAAGGCTTCAAGAAGGGGAGCAGGAGTTCCGCTTGATAATGTCACTTTCATTCCCGCGCCTTATATGTTCCCGGAGCTTGATACCGTAGCATATATGCAGCGTCTTCTTACCGATGACCACAGCGGTATTGAGAAGCCGGCGGCTCTGTTTCTTGAGACAATACAGGCAGAGGGAGGAATTCGCGTATTTGATGCCGAATGGCTCAGGCGCGTAAGAAAATTCTGTGACGATAACGACATTCTTATGATAGTAGATGATGTACAGGTCGGCTGCTGCAGAAGCGGAGATTTCTTCTCCTTTGAAAGAGCAGGAATACAGCCCGATATCGTAACAATGTCCAAATCTATCGGCGGATATGGTCTGCCGCTTGCAATTACTCTCATTAAGCCTGAACTTGATATCTGGAAGCCGGGCGAGCATAACGGTACCTTCAGAGGCAATCAGATGGCATTCGTTGCCGCTAAGGCCGGTCTTGATTATATGCTTGAGAATAAGATAGAGGACGCTGTTAAGGCAAAGAGCGTTATTGTAAAGAAATTCATCGAGGAAGAGATACTTCCCCTTGATAGCCGTCTTGAGGCAAGAGGAATAGGTCTTATCTGGGGTATTGATTTTGAAAAATTCCCTGTACAGGGGCTTGCCGATAAGGTCGAGGCAAAGTGCTTT
>CACXDV010000295.1 GCA_902766585.1 uncultured Ruminococcus sp. | reverse complement strand
CTTATTTCTTCCTGAGGCTCATGCGTATGAACGAAAGAGTTTCCTCCTCTCCCCTGTCCTTCAGCATTTTAAGCAGCCTCTCAAGTAGTGCAACAGTTGAAGGATGTATTATATAATGCGACTTTGATTTCATATAATAATCATATGCACTCGAATCTGTATAGGCATCACCGAGGTAAACCTTACAGGCTGCTACCCTGTCACAAAACATCTCAATAACATATTTTACGGGCATTTTCATTCCTGTCATTTCATGCCCTTCTCCAAGACCGTAATCTATCCAGTATTCTAAATGATGCTTGTTTCTTCCCTTATGATGCAGCCATGCAGAGCTGTATCCCCTGTCTCTTCTTTCTGCATCATTCGGACTTTTATCACCCTGATAATACTTTGCTCCGACAAGAAATTCCACAGGTGAATACTTTGACATATCATGAAGCAGCCCCTGCTTATATAACCCTGCCTTGAAACAGAGCTTCATCACCTCTCGCTTATGCCTGTTTATTGTCCTGAGATGAGCAAGCCATTTCATCACCCTTATCCTCCATTTTTCAGATTATTCTTACTATATCCGTAAATAACGCATGAGATTTTGTGTGGCGGAGCTTTTTATTTTCATGCAGACAACCGAAATACCATTTCTTGAAGGTTATATTGTGCGACAGCTCGTCAAAAAATGTCGATAGCGGGTCAACACGGCAGTGACGGCTTACATGTGCCATATCCGTCAGCGAAGGCTCATGTGTAACAACAAAATCTACCTTTCTGTCATACTTATCAAGCTTTTCCACACCGTACTGCATCTCAAGTATAGTCGGCATTTCCTCTTTCCACCAGGTGCCGTTTTCCTTTCTCAGCTCCTTGTCGCTGCTGTCACCGCCGCCAAAGGTGAAAAAGGTATGCTCCTCAATAGTATAGACCTCTCCACGCATCAGATAATAAAGGTTTCTGCCTATTCTCCTTGCCCTGCCGCCGTACAGCTCCACAACGGGATAAGTCGAAAGAAGGGAAAAATTCTCATGTGTCCCGTCAATGAATAATGTCTTGTATTTCTTTTCGCTGATTTTCTTTATCAGCTGCTGCTCCTTCGGAGAATTGCTCCACAAAAAACCGAAATCTCCGCATATAATGAGACAGTCCCCTTCTCCTAATTTTTTCAGCCTCTTGCTTTCAAAACGCTCATATTCACCGTGCGTATCTCCTGTAACAAAAACCATTTGCAGTACTCCCTTAATAATGACTACATTTATAAAGTATTTGACGTTAAATTTCTAACATTATATCGTTGTGTTTTAATATGAAATAATGTAAAATAATAACAAGGGCAGCTGAATGCACCCTGTATTTTATTTCAATAATTCCGTTCCTTAAAGGACTGTTATTATTATATCACAGGAGATGATGATTTTCCATGAAAAAAGCTATGACATTTCTTCTTTCGACAATTATTTTTTTGTCTGCATTGATTATTGCTCCCGTTAAAGAAGTAAATGCCGTTGAATACAACGTAGATGTGAAGCTTACAAGCAAATCCGTTTATCTTGAAAACCTCGATACGGAATCTGTTGTTTTCACAAAAGCTCCCGATGAAAGACGCTTTCCTGCCTCGACCACAAAGATAATGACCTATATTATCACAGCAGAGCACGTCAGCGATTTTGAACATACATATGTCACGGTAAAACAGGAAATCCTTTCACTTCTTGACGGCACGGGCAGCTCGGTTGCGGGACTTGAAAACGGTGAAAAGCTTACCATTTTCCAGCTTCTTAACTGTCTTATGATTCCCTCGGGAAATGATGCAGCTCTGGTTCTTGCGGATTATATCGGCGGAGGAGATATTTCAAAATTCGTTGATATGATGAATGAAAAGGCTCGTGAGCTTGGATGCAGTCAGACTCATTTTGCCAATCCGCACGGACTGAACGACCCAAACCACTATACCACAGTTTCTGATATGGCAAAAATTACAAAGTATGCCCTTACTCTTCCTAAGTTTGCAGAAATCTCAAATACCGTTACCTCTGATTGTCTGGGCGAGGACAGATACCTTATCACAACCAACTATATGATAGACGAAAACCGTGGCGGAGAATACTATTACCCCTATGCCTCGGGAATAAAGACAGGCTCGACAGGAAATGATTCGGGCTATTGTCTTGTTTCAACAGCAAGCAAAAACGGTTATACATATCTTTGCATAGCCTACGGCGCTCCGTATGAGGACGAGAACGGAGAATCCTATGACAACGGCGCTATGATTGATTCAGCCGCACTGTACAGGTGGGCTTTTGATAATCTGTCAATTAAGACTATTATCGAAAAAAATGACCTCACAAGGGAAATAAACCTGAATTTTGCCTGGAACAAGGATAAGCTGAGATTAAAACCCGCTCAGAGCTTCTCAACCATTATGCCCGATGAGGTTTCTATCGAAAGCATCGACAAAGTGTATGATATTCCCGAAGCTGTGGACGCTCCCGTT
>CACXDV010000294.1 GCA_902766585.1 uncultured Ruminococcus sp. | reverse complement strand
TGATGAATCCGCACAGGTTAAGCTAAAGCAAAGCGGAGATACAGCACTTCCGAAAGCATGGGAGATAATTGCCGACGGTACACAGGCAGGTCTGAATGGTCTCGGAGAGGTAAAGGGAGATACAATTACTGTTGAGCCTCATAGTGCGCTTATACTTGCCGATAAGGAAAGCTTTGACAAGCTGGCTATTAAGTCGGACAATTGTATCGTCAATGTTCAGTATAAGGATAAGGACAGCGGTGAAGTAATAAAAAAGCAGGTAATCAAAGGTAAAGAGGGTGAAGGCTATTCTGTAATAAAGGATACCTCACTTGATATAGATTACGATTATGACAGTGTTGAGGGCAGTGAAAAGGGTAAATTTACTAAGGATCCCCAGACGGTTACTTATAATTACAGTAAGTTCAATGGAAATATCTATAATCTGACCGTAAAGTATCTTAAGGAAGGCGATGAGCTTTTAGGCACTAAGGAAACTGAGGTTGCTGAATCAGTTACTCGCAGAATAAGGGACGGTGCAGATTATAACGCTCCAATCAGCACTGTGGACGGAATGAGGATTAAGACAGAGCTTTTCCCCACAAATGCTACTGGAAAAATTTCAGGGCAGGATATCAGCGTTTCATTTTATTATGAATCTGTTGGGGTTCAGGATTTAATAATACATTATTTTGATACGCAGAAGAGAGATAAGGTTTTTGCCTATGTTTATTCAGCATCAGAGGACGGAGAGAAAGTTTATAGCGATGATACACCCGGCAGCGAAATGAAGGCTGACAGCGAACTCGGACAGGGATGGTATACGCTCAGGCTCAAGGAAAGAGGGGCAATTGAAGGTCTCAGGCTGAAAATCAGTGATGAAAAGGGCGATAAGACAGAGAGCTTTGACCGTGATATAAAGGGAGAGCTCTGGATAGAAAACGGTATCATTACTCCTAAGGGTGAGGTTACAGTACTTCATATATCTTCGGACGGCAAGGTGATGGATTCTCAGGTGCTCGGCGGCAAGGTCGGAACTGTATATACAACAGAACAGCTTGTATATGAGAATATGAATTTTGCCGGAAGCACTGATAATATTCAGGGAACATTCACAAAGGAACCGATATATGTAATATACAGCTATTCTCCCATAAGTATTGTTGAGAAGCCTGTTATGCCCGTTATAATGATACTTGCCGGTTCTTCGCTGCTTACGATAATTGCGGCGGCGGCTCTCGGTGTAGTATATAACAAAAAGAAAAAAGCATAAAAAATTCCGCTCCCGGTTCAAAATGAATCAGGAGCGGATATTTTATTATTCAGGCACAGGTTAAATAATGTGCTGTGGAGATTATTTCAGAATGATTCTTCCTTAAGAGCCTGAAAGCCGACAATGAATGCCATTATTTCAAATACGATTGCAAACTGACATATTGTTGCGACTCCGACCCTTCCCTTTTCCAGACCTAAAACGGATGCTATCAAATCAAGCGGCTCGTTTCCTCCGTCAAGAAAAACAATTGCTCCGAATAAAATCAGAAGTAGCCCGATAGAACCAAAAACCATGGCGGTAATAAGCAGCGGTTTTCCTTTAAACATACAAAATACCTCTTTAATACAAAATTGCTCCGTATTTTTCGGCAAGCTGTTTTAAAAGCCCGTCGTCAATATCGCAGCCAGTATCTATAATAAGCCTCCCCTGAAAATATCTCAGAGCAGCCTCAAGAGCAACGGCATCATTTGTCCGTACTGTAACAGGAAGCCGTGTCATGGAAGCATTGTCGGCAAGTATTGCGGCATCATCAGCGTTAAAAAGCTCTATACATACAGAATTAATGGTTTCATCATCAAGGTCGATAATATCCTCGGCAAGTCCGTAGCTGCAATCTACAGGGTCGGACAATACAAGGTCATCAAAGAGAAAAAATGCCTCTCTGTCAATAGCAGCTGCATTGCTGTCCTTTTCTGATGTGCTGTCAAACCTTGTTCCCTTGCTTTTGATAAGAGAAACGGTTTCTTTTTTCATTACTTCGCCCGAGTTAAGAAATACAGATGCGCCGTTTTCGATTAGAGCAGATAATTCATCTCTGCTCATTTTCTCAAAGCTGTCGGAGGCAATCAGAGGTATCTCAGCATGGGGGAATGCCTCCTTAATAAGCTCTGCAAGTGTCTGAGTGCCGTCCTTGCAGCTTATTCCGAAGGCAGCAGCTCCTAATGCCTGAAGGGTTATCAGAGAAGCAATATAATCTGTTCCACAGCTGTTTTTTCCGTCCTCGTCCACATCCATGATTATCATAATTGGTATTCCGACCGTTTCGGCAGCAAATACAGCAGCTCTCATTTCGCCGAGGCTGCCTGCATTTTTC
>CACXDV010000293.1 GCA_902766585.1 uncultured Ruminococcus sp. | reverse complement strand
TCAATTATTTTTCTTTTCCTGAGGAGCAAGCACCTTTTTCAGTACCTCGCCCAAGAGATATCCGGAATAGCGTACCTCCTCAACTGTATTTGAATCTGCTCCTATCTCTATCAGAAGTGAGCCTGTGTTTACATTCATATTATACATGAAATCCGCAAAGTAAAGAGGACGCATTATTCCGGGATACATTTCCTCCGCCTGCTTCTGTATTCTGAGGGCGAAGCGCAGATTATACTCCCAGTCCTTGAATTCCTCACAGCCGTCATAATTATAACCCGCAAGCAGCATTATCTGTGCTGCTTTTTTATTTTTTACGGTGCAGACAGGCTTGCATCTTTCGTTATCGGTGCCTATGCCGTCACGGTGTATATCAAGGACTGCCTTGATGCTCGGATATTTTTTGAGATAATTCTGAATGGTATTCAGGCTTCTGTCATATGCGCCGCTGTAGGTGGAATCGTGTACGGTGGTGTCATGTATGGTAACTATTCCCGCTGAGTTGAGCTGCTTTGCGATTTCCTCACCGACAGCGCAGACATTTTTTGTCTTATCGTCGGAACGGGGATAGAAGCTTTCAAAATAATAGCCTGTATCATATGTCAGAAAGCTTTCTCCGGTATGGGTATGATAAATAAGTACCTGCGGTTCATCGGATTTTTCCATAGTGAAGCCAAGACTGGAATTCAGCTCCTTTTCTATGTCAGGCTCAAAGGAGGAATTGTTTTTTACCTGTATGCTGCCGAAGGCTTCATTTCCTTTGGTTATGCTTATTTCCGTGACGGGATATTTTTCCTCGCCTTCATGCTCCGCGTTGTATTTTTTTATTTCGGCTTCGGACACAGAGGATGCTTCAAATACATATTCCCCTTTCTTTTCCTCTGCCGGAACGGAGGAAACCTTTTTTTCGGGCATGGGAAGGGATTTTTCGCTGCTCTCCTCCTTTGATGCTTCCTGTTTTGCCGGCAGCGCGGTTTCCTCGTAAGGCTCGTTTATATTTCCCGCGGCGGCAGGCAGTGTTCCCTCAACGGCTAAAATCGTCAGCGGTACAGAGGGTATCATTCCTGAAATGCGAAGCGCCGTACATATTGCCGCAGATGACAGAAGTATGACCGCAGCCGCCGTAAATCCTGTTTTTCTTAGCATGTCTTTGTTTATCCTCATAGCTTTTCCTCCCGCAAGCTGCCGCATTGTTTTGTTAATAATATATGCGCAGGCAGTATGATTTATGAAGAAAGCATTGAAAGCTCCTCAAAGCTGTAATCACTTTGAAGGGCGCAGTTTATTGCCATGCCGATAAGCCTTGAAGCGCGTTCTATCAGAAGGTCTATTTCCTTTGGCGTTACCATAAGCTTATTGGAATAAGGAGATACCCTTTCTCCCCTGTCTATTCCCAAAAGCTCACAGGCAAGCCCCATACTGTCTGCAACGGTCGGAATACCTATACCGATTACCGGTATGCCCATGGTATCCTTATTCAGACAGGGGCGGTTATTGCCTATGCCGGAGCCGGGAGCGATACCGCTGTCGCTTATCTGGAGTGTCCTTCCGAGATGTGAGGGGCTGCATGAGCAAAGGGCATCTATTGCTATAACGGCGCCGGGGTTTAGCTTTTCGGAAAGAGAAAGTATTATTTCCGAAACATCAATACCTGTCTGACCGAGTACTCCCGGAGACAGAACGGCAACGCTTCTCAGCTTATCAAGACCTGATGCTCCGGCAATTTCTCCGCTTATATGCCTTGTCGCTATTACGCAGCCGGCAGCGGCGGGACCGAGAGCATCAGGGGTGATATTTGTATTTCCTATGCCTATCACAAGTACAGTTCCCTTTTCGGGAATAAATGGCTGTATAAGCTCAGAAACAGCATTTATCTGAGCAGCTGCGGTGTGGTAATCATCAGTCAGCGGCAGTCCCTCGACCGTTATATAGGTTCCGCAGGCTTTGCCGAGCTTTTCTGCCGCAGAAGGCGTTTTTACATACATTCGGCTGACATTCATACCGCGGCATTTTTCTGTGCGGAGTTCAACTCCTTTTACGGCAGAGCCTCTTATTCTGCCGGCTTCAAGTGCAAGATCTGTCCTGAAATTCATTTTTGTCCTCCCGGAAATACGTATTAATCTTATTATTTGTACTTTAGTGATAATATTATTCGGCAAAAAGTATAAACAGACAAAAAGTTCATGGTTATTTTGACGAAATACGGCAAAAATACTTGTTGACAGTTAAATTTTATAGAAGTATAATTAAAATTACAGTGTCGAATAATTGTAGTCGGAGGAACGTATGAAAAGGATAACAGCTATCATACTTACGGCAGCTATGCTTGTCGGTACGGCAGCATTGACTGCTTGCAGCAAGGATGAAAACGGTAACGGACAGTCTTCACAGCAGTCAAAGGCTTCACAGGTCAGCAAGGATGCCTCTGCTGAGGAATCAAAGGAAGAAGTAAAGGATATAAGCGCAGTGGAGGAGAAAAAGGAATTATCTGCCTCCGATCTCAATGAGATCAATGCCTTTATTGAAAAATACAAGGGAATACCGGATTTTTCCTCTGAATCTGATGTTATCAGCGCAAGGGAAATTTCAAAGGATAAAGCTATCACACTAATTCCCGATAATTCAAATTATTCATTTACTTCACTTGTGACAGAGCAGTTTGTAAGCGCGGCAGCATCAGCAGGCTTTAAAAATGTTATTGCTAATGAATCAAACGCTACTGCATCGTTCTATAATGACGAGCTTGAAAAGTCCATTGAGAAGAGCAATATCGTGGTAATGTACGGAGATATTGATAAGGATCCGATCGCTGCTGAGATCGAAAAGACACAGGCAAACGGCATCAGGGTGCTTTCGGCAGGAAATGTCGGCAAGGATCAGAAGGATCATTATGTTGATCATACTATCCCGATAAACTATCAGCTTGCGGGAAAGCTTCTTGCAGACTGGACTATCAGCGCAAATAAGGGCAAGGTAAATGCGCTTGCGATAAATAATTCCGATTCTATGCTTTCAAGCTCCGTATATAAGGGCTTTGCCGATGAATTTCAGAAATATGTTGTTTCAGGCTACTGCAGTGTTCTGAGCGGTTCTTCAATAGAAATAGATAACGGACTTTCCGCAAAAATCAAACAGGCTATCGACAAGGATCCCAATATCAACTATGTAGTTGTTCTTGATGATGCCATGATAAATGATGCCGTCAGCGGAGTCGATCAGTCAGGAAAGAAAATAAAGATCATTTCTACGGGCGGAAGTCTGGCTGCCTTTGATGCTGCACAGAGCGACAGAATAGAAATGCTGGTCGCTCAGAGCTATGAATGGACGGCATACGCTATGGTGGATTATGCGCTTCGCGTGCTTAATGGCTCGGCGCTGCCGCAGGAGCAGGATGTCCCTGTTCGCGTGGTAACGTCAAAGTCTATAAATGAAGATCTTGAAAACAATACCTATTCAAATATAGAAGGCTTCTATGAGATATGCTTCGGCGCGAATTTCGTTACGGGCTACAGCGGTCTTTGGAATCTGTGATAATACATTATCCTCTCTTCCGGATATCCCGGAGAGAGGATTTTTTGGTGAGTCTGTCCGACGAAAATTTAGATAATCGGAGGCTTTTGTCAATTGACTATTTTGTTTTGAGTTATATAATGTATTGTAGTCTGATAAATATATCTGCAAAGCTTGGAGTGTGAATGATGGATAAAATCAAAAAGATCAAGGAAAGCGGAAATGCAATGAAAGCTATTGCAACGGCTATAGTCAAATATCGTTTTCTGATAATGGCACTGTTTTTAGCTGCTGCAGTCTTTTGTGCAATGTCTATTTCCAAGGTAAAGGTAAATGAGGATATTACAGCCTTTCTGCCGGATGATACGGAGACTCGTCAGGGCCTTACCATTATGGAGGAGGAATTTATCACCTATGGCTCAGCCGATATAATGGTCTCAAATATCACCTATAATATAGCGGAGGATCTTGCGGGAGACATAGGTGAGGTAGATCATGTCACTACGGTGACAATTGATGATACAAAGGCTCATTTTGTCGATTCCTCGGCATTGATCTCTGTCGCCTTTGACGGAACGGCGAGTGATCCGAAGGTTATCGAGGCTCTGAATCAGGTAAAAGATCTTCTTTCAGATTATGATATCTATGTTTCATCAAGTATAGGTCAGAATTATTCCGCTCAGGTCGCCTCGGAAATGGGCGGCGTACTTCTGCTTACGGTCAGCGTTATAATACTTGTTTTGCTGTTTACATCAAGGAGCTATTTCGAGGTTGCGATATTCGGTATAGTATTTGCGTTTGCGGCAGTGCTCAATATGGGTACAAACTACCTTCTTGGAGAGATATCATCAATTACAAATTC
>CACXDV010000292.1 GCA_902766585.1 uncultured Ruminococcus sp. | reverse complement strand
GCTGAGTGTATTGAATTTTGGTTCCTTGCCCTCGGGATATAATAAGCTGAATGACAACATTATAAATTCTCCTCTCTGTTTTTACTTATTCGGTAAATCTTTTCTGTAAATAATTATAAGTGAGGATATTTATAAAGTCAATAAACCATGAGTCTTTTTTATAAACTGTAAAGACAATACCTAAACCGAAAATTGTAAATCAATTTACAATTTTCAATGTGCAATGTACAATTAGTGATCATCCTGATTTATATTGTACTTTTAGTTTTTAGCCCGAACTGATTCTTCAATAGATATAACTCTGCATATTACTGAACAAATAATAAAAAAACAGACCATTGTACATTAAAATTGCTTTGTACAACAGTCTGTTTATTATTTTGAAGAATTGGTACTTGCTGAATAAGTAAAATGACAGAACGAATCAGGAAAACCGCTCAATTGTACATTGCACATTGCACATTGAAAATTGTACATTGCACATTGAAAATTGTTCATTGAACATTGCACATTGTACATTGTACATTGTGAACGGTCGGGTGGAGCTTCATAAGAAGGTGAGCGATACCGTCCTCGTCGTTTGAGAGGGTAATATAATCAGCTGCTTCCTTGACAGGCTCCTTTGCGTTTGACATGGCAACGCCGAGACCTGCATAGCGAATCATTGAGATGTCATTGAAGCCGTCACCGCAGGCAATACATTCTTCAGTGCTGATGTTCAGCATATTCAGCAGTCTGTCGATAGATTCAGCCTTGTCGATGCCCTGCGGAACGATCTCAAGGAAAAATGCCTCAGATTTGAATATTCCGAGCTGTCCCTTGTATTTTTCGGACAGGAGCTTTTCAAGCTGGAGTATTACCTCCGGATCGCCCTGGAGCAGACATTTGTTTACGGGAAAATCAACATAGCCTACAAAATCCTCAACGAATTTTATTTTCATACCGTTTATTCTTGCTTCAAGCTCTGTATATTGGTTTATTTGTCTGCCCGCAATAATGCATTCTCCCTCATAGGTGTTTATGCCTACGGGATAATCCTTGATGATATCATATATTTCAGGGATAACATGAGGCGGGAGAGTTTTTTCAAAGAGGATCTTTCCGCTTTTGCAGTCTATCATGCTGCCGCCGTTAAAGGCCAATATATATCCGCCGTATTCCGAAAGTCTGAGTATATCTGCATAGGGCTTGATTCCCATGGTAGGTCTGCCTGATGCAAGTATGACCTTTCCTCCGTTCTCCTGAAATTCAAAAAGCTTTTTTCTGGTCATTTCAGTTATTTTCTTTTCGGAATTGGTCAATGTACCGTCAATGTCGAGTGAAATGATTTTAAAGCTCATATGATTCACTTTCCTTTACTATGATAAAGTGTTACTTTAATGGTATTTTAACTTATTGTTAAAGCTTTGTCAATGTTTAAGCCTGATATTCTCCGGCGGTTTTATATCATTGTTGCACATCAAATAATTCCGCGAAAGTTATTGAAAAAAATCTGTTTAAGTGTATAATGGATATATAGGATAAAATATAATGGAGGTATTGTATGAAAAATAAAAAACTACTATCACTTATTATTTCTGTTTCAATGCTTGCAGCAATGTCGGGCTGCGTAGGAAGCGTTACTTATCTTGATGATAACGGCAATCCCACAGCTCCGCCTGCAGTGTCTTCTGATGAAGGCTCAAAGGAAACGGAAAACAGTACATCAGACAGCAGCGAGGATAACGGAGAAAGCGAAAACAGCAGTACTCCGCAGGCTCAGACAACGGATTTCGGACTTTGCGAGAAAATCGAGGACGGAGTTATTCTTCATGCATGGAGCTGGTCATTCAATACAATCAAGGAAAGCATGGCAGATATCGCAGCAGCAGGCTATTCTACAATACAGACCTCTCCTGCCAATAAGGTGACGGACGGAGGCGGAGGAATGCAGCTTATGGGCAGAGGAAAGTGGTATTATCAATATCAGCCTATAAACTGGACAATAGGAAATTATCAGATCGGCACAGAAGAGGAATTCAAGGAAATGTGCGCTGAGGCGGATAAATACGGTATAAAGATAATCGTTGACGTTGTTCCGAATCATACAGCTGCTGATAAGGATAAGGTCGAGCAGTCATTTATAGATGCAGTAGGAGGAGCGGATAAGATCTATCATAAGAACGCTTCACAGGGAATAACCTCCTACAGCGACAGGCTTAATGTCACTTCACATTCACTTACAGGTCTGTGGGATGTAAATACTGAAAATCCGCTGTTCCAGGATTATTTCATAAAATACCTGAATCAGCTTATAGCGGACGGAGCAGACGGCTTCCGCTATGATACCGCAAAGCATATTGCCCTTCCCGATGATCCGCAGGAGGATCCGAGCCTTCCCAATAATTTCTGGGAGCAGGTCACAACAAAAATCGACAAGGCAGATTCCATATTTAATTACGGCGAGGTACTTCAGGGAGACAGAGAAAGGATAGACGCTTATCTTGAGGCTATCGGCCATACAACGGCGAGCAATTACGGCGGAGCAGTAAGAGGTGCGGTAAAGCGCGGAAAGATGCTTCTAAATGACCTCAGCGGATTTATGGCTGCAGACAGCGATAATGTCGTGACATGGGTAGAATCACATGATAACTACACAGGCGGAGATTCCAACAAAATGACTGACGACCAGATAGTTCTTGGCTGGGCTATTATCGCGGCAAACGGAAAGGGAACCCCCTTGTTCTATGACCGCCCGTATGGCGCTTCACCTGAAAATATGTGGGGCGATATGAACCGTATAGGCGCAGCAGGCAGCACACTTTATAAGAATGAAACGGTAGCTGCTCTTAACCGCTTCCGTAATGCCCTTGTCGGTGAGGAAACGGTAATGACAAATCCGATGAATAAAAAATCCATGCTTATGATTGCCCGCGGAAGCAAGGGCGCAGTAATTATAAATGCAGATTCCGAAGATGCTGAACTGTCAGTCGAAACTGCCCTTGCAGACGGCGATTATACCGACAGAGGCGGAATGAACGGCGGTTTCAAGGCAGCGGGCGGAACTCTTACGGGTACGGTAAAAGCCGGCAGCGTTGCTGTTCTTTATAATGAAGGCTACAGCGAGCCGGTGAAAATGCCCTCTGTTTCAATAGAATCATCAGGCTTCGGACTCGGCAGTGAAGGTACAAATGTTGTTCTGAAGCTTACAGGAGCCGACAGCGGAGAATATACCCTCAACGGCAAAACAGAGAGCTTTAGTGACGGACAAAGCATAACAGTTACCGCCGCAGAAAACGGTGAGGCTATTCTTAAGCTTTCCGCTGCAAATTCAGACGGGCTTACAACGAATATGACATACTGGTTCACGAAAATATCCTCTGTTCCGTCAGGCTCTGAGATATACTTTGAAAAGCCTTCATCATGGGGCGCAAAGGCATATGCCTATATCTATGACGAAAGCGCAAGCCCCGCTGCAAGCAATGCGGAATGGCCGGGTGTTGAAATGACCGCGGCAGACGGTAAGTTCTCATATGCCACGGATAGGGACTGGACAGGCGCTCTGGTAATATTCAATGACGGAGGCAATAACCAGTATCCGCCTTCACTTGAGCCGGGCTTTGAGCTTGAAGCCGGAAAAACCTATACTACAGGTGAAAATGCAGCGCCGGCATCCGAAGAACCAAAGGAAGAAAAGCCAGCCGACAGTACGGACGGAATAAAGATAACCTTCACAAAGCCGGAAAAATGGAAGGATGATGTATGCGCGTATGTATACGGCGACGGTGATGTTAAAAATGCAGAATGGCCGGGCGTTGCTATGACAAATAACGGCGACGGTACCTTCTCATATACTGTTCCGTCGGATATACCGAATCCGAAGGTAGTATTCAACTATAACGGAGGAGCTCGTCAGTATCCGAGAACCGGTGGCCTTGATGTCAAGGAAGGCGAAAACTATATTATTGAGTAATACCTTGTAAAACAAATATTCAGGCTTCGCTTGTTACGGCTTGCGAAGCCTGATGAGTAAAAATTACAGGAGGGAAACAAATTGAATAAAGGGCTTTTGAGGAAAACATTTGCCTGCGGGTTGTGTCTGTCTCTTCTTGGAGCGGCTTTCCCTGCAGCTGCCGTACCCGAACTTACACCTGTGTCCTACAGTATTGTCGGTTCAATGACAAACTGGGGAGCGGAAAGCGATATTCCTATGTATGAAACATCCGAAGGCAGGATAGAGGGCAGTACGATGCTGGAGGAGGGCGAATGGGAATTCCTCATCCGCAAGGATTCCGATTGGAATGAGTACTGGGGCGCTTATGACTATGAAAAAAGGCG
>CACXDV010000291.1 GCA_902766585.1 uncultured Ruminococcus sp. | reverse complement strand
TCAAGGAAATACATACTATATAATCCCTGGCGTGAGAAACCCGGCTTATCGCATTTCCAGTAGGTTGCCTTTATTTTGTAGTATTTATCAGCCGTGGTTTTTATAATATATATAGGTTCCGCCATCGTGATAACTCTGTCGTCCTCATAGTGCTTTGTTGTAGATGTACCCTCATGGACTCTTCTTTCAAATTTTCCTTCATAAATGTCAAACATATATTGAATACCCACATCAATATCGGTGCATACAGACAAGGCTTCCTCTGAAAACAGACTTTTTATCAGCCCGGCATCCCTGTTATCAAGTCCCTGAATCAATAGCTCTTCGAATGAAACCGATTCTTCGGATCCTTCTGAGTCAGAGTCTGATGATCCGCTTCTTTCTTTGGTGGCATTTTCTCTTGCCATATGTATTACTGAACAGCCTGAAAAAGACAGGACTATAGAGATCATCAGCAGAAAACAAAAAACTTTTTCATAAATATTTCTCTCCTTACCAGGCTCCGGATCAGATCTGGGTATTTTTATCTTTATAGAAAATATATCATAAATATGCAATTGAGTCAATGAAAATGAAAATATATGAAATGTTTTGCTGCAAAGACTGTATTTTTTTCGGATATCAGTATTATTTACCCGTGATAATAAAAACCGGGATCAGCATAGCTTCAATGCTTTATCCCGGTTTTTATCATTCATGTATCATCTGAAATTGTCTTAGCTGCTGTGTAAGCTTTTTTGACTGAAGCTTTTTTTCAAGCCACATCATTACCATAGCAAGGAGATAAATCATGATGACAACCGCTCCGAGAACAATACGAAACCACACCGCATCCGCCCCTTCAGGAACGGACACGAGAAACACCACAACTGCTTCGATCAGTGCTATTTCAATTATCTGTCTGATAATAAATTGTCCGGGAGTCGGTTCCTTTGTGTAGAAGGTGGCACAGGTCGGCAGCACACAGCAGGCTGCTATTATTATCGGACTGAGCAGGTGATAGTATTTTATTTCCTGATCCGGCGCTATGACCCCTCCCAGAATACTGCTTGCAGTAAGGATCATTGTCGTAAGGAAAAAGAACAATCTGACCCTTGAAATTATAAATTCCTTGATCGTCATTTTGCGTCCCCCTTAAGAGCTTTTTTTAGTTCAGGCACATATTTTCTTGTTATGACCACCTGTTCGCCAGAAAACAGAACAGCAGTGAAACGGCTGTTGAGCGCCGGCTTTATTGCGCTGACCTTCATAAGATTCAGCAGAGTGGATTTTGAAACACGGAGGAAATGCTTCCCCAAAAGCATTTCCTCAAGCTCATAAAGCTTCTGCCTTGTTTCATACACTCTGTCTTTTGTGTAGAGAAATGTCTTGTTGTCTACTGCTTCGATATAGAAGATATCGGAAACTGCTATCTCATATTGTCTTTCATCGGCTGTACCCGTAAGCTGTCCCTGTCTTGATTTGACAAAGGCAACTATTTCGCGCACCTCATCGCTTATACAGTGGCAGTGTATTTCAAGCATTTCCGGCTTGTTTTTGTCTATCCTTGTTATTTTTGTCTGCATTGTTCAGTACTGTGCCTGAATATCAAGCACCCCTTCGCCCTTGAGATAATAATTGAACCAGTCAAGAACGACACTGTTGACCTTTGTCATCATCTCTTCACTGTCAACATCTCCATGACCCAGCATTGAGCCAAGGAAGGGTGAAAACATCGGAAGATCGGTGAAATCCATATGTTCGGCATTTTTAAAAGCAACAACTTTAGAGTTAATTGCATTTTCATCTACATATTCATTGACATAGGGATAACCATGCTCATTCTTATACTTTTCCAATTCATTATAGTCCTTTTCCTTTGTGAAATCAAGAAGCGGTACAGGATAAGGCTCATCGTAATAAACATTCTTTCCGTCTTTTATTCCCTTGACTTCACCGAGCATTGTGCCGTCAAGCACGATAACAGCGTCTATGTCTTTTCTTGTTCTGCCCATATAGGTGCTTGCCGCACCGCCCAGGGAGTGACCTATAAGACCGATCTTTTCTGTATCCGTGTGTGAAAGAACACTGAGTACGGTTTCGACATCATCCGTATGCCAGGTATCGTCAAGTTTTCCGTTTGTTTTAGCCGATTTGATAGTATCCAGCACGAAATTTTCGTCATCAGTCCTGAGCTTCAGCCAGCTGTGAGAAAGATCATAAACTTCCTTATCATCCGTTTTTTCATTTATTTTCATTACATCATTTATAAAGCCCGTATCAACTGTCACTATCTGACCGTTAGTATCCTTTGCAAAGAACGAATGGTGAGGATGGTCAAGAGCCACAACAATATAACCGTTGCTTACAAGCTCTGCATAGGTAGAGAAATTACTCTGATAGTAGCCGAAAGCTCCGTGAGAGAATATAATAAGAGGATATTCTTCGTCAGCATTTTCGGGATAGTAAAAATGTGCGGGTACCTCTCTGAAGGAGCCGTTATTTTCAAATGTATCCTTTCTGTTTTCATCAACGAGAATAGCGCTTGTTTCAGCAACCTTGTAAGGACCTGTTGTGGGAAGTCCGTTGTAATTTGAAAACATTACAGAAGGAAGAAGTGCAGCACCGATAAGAATGACCGAAGCTACACAGTTTACTACCGACCATGCCTTTTTCTTCATTCC
>CACXDV010000290.1 GCA_902766585.1 uncultured Ruminococcus sp. | reverse complement strand
AATACCCATATCCTTTATTCTGTTTCTTATTTCATCGTTATTATAGTAATGTCCGATAACTTCAAGTGTGTTTGAAAGTATCTCATTTATCTCAAAGCGTTGAACATTGTTAATAAACAGGTCAAGTATCTCCTTTTCATTTTCAAAGGCATGGATACCGATAGAGGGACCGTCTGCTGCAAGGTACATAATTATCATTGCTATGCTCATTAATTCCATTTCAGACGGACCTTTTTTCAGAAGCTCCTCAGCTCCTGATTTTTCAAAGCAGGCTATGGCATTATAGCCGTTGTATACGCTGTTTCTGATACCCTTCATTAAAAGCCATTTTTTTATTTCCTCTGTCTGAGGCTCAATATTATTTATTGCGTGTATTCTGCCCCAGCCGTGTGATTTTTTTGCAAGCTCAAAGATGAAGTCATTATAATTATTTTCTTGACTAAGCGCAAGTATTGCAAAAAAGGTAAATTCATCACAGCTTCCGAGCTTGATTATATTTTTTATCGTATCCTCGTCATGTCTTGAAAATAATTCAAGTATAACAAGACCGAGCTTAACCACCTCACGCTGATTGCTTACAAAGGCGAGTGCCTCACCGAGACCGTAAACAATGTCGGGATGAAATACTTCTGTATTGCTGAGGATGTATTTTTGTACGCTATCTCTTATGTACAGACAGCGAAGCTTTTTTTCTTCAAACAGCTTTTCAAATTTTCCAATATGATAGCTGTCATCATCAGTGCTGAGAACGATCTCTCCGATAAGATCTTCCAGATCCTCACAGCTTTCGGAAACAGGATCCTCAAATATTATGCTGATACCGTCTATTTCACCGTCAGCATAGGTTTCGCCGTCGGGATCCTTTATCGGAGCGGGAAGTGAAAAATCAGAGGGTAGCTGTTCGTCTGTCATATTCTGATCTATATAGGTCAGCAGAGGAAGATCGGGAATTTTGCTTCCGGGATCATAGCTGTCATAGTCAAACTCGTATTCTTTGTTCAGGATATCATTGAAATGGGAATTGCCGTTTCTTTTGTCAAACCTGTTTGCGATAAAGGAGGCTTTTTCATAGAAGTATTTTTCAAGCTCGTCCGTAGAATACAAATTATCCTCGTTGTATATGTCGGCGGAACGGTCGGGAAGCTTCATATGTATTTTTTCATATCCCATTTGTCTTATGCGGCGCATGGTATGTATGCCTGAAAAATAAAGGCTGAAATTTTCCAGACCGCATTTATTCCCGCTGCATATCATAAGCTGCTTTTTAAATATCTGAAGCGCCTTTTTCGGATCAATATAGGCATAAATAAGTATGCAGAAGCCCTTGTCAAAGGTCAGGGAATTGCTGTTGCCGAAATCCCTGTGCATTATGCGGTAGCCGCGGTCAATATATTTCTTTGCATTTTTAAGGTCGCCTTTTCTGAAATAGAATATGGCGAAATTGATATAGGTATAAAGAGGCACCTGAGGACAGCTAAGTTTTCCCGAAAAAATCGGTTCGGCATTTTTGAGAGCCTTTTCTTCATCTTCTTCTACAAATAGTATGAATTTTGTCAGGTCGTCACATTCTCCCGCGGGTATTTCGCTGAGATCGTCCACGGGAAGTCTCATCATTTTTCTGTGACATTCATATACATCACTGCAGTCGGCAAAGCTGTCGATACCGTGCCAGTACATGAAGTTCCACATCTGTCTGTAATAGCTTCTTTTGTTGTAATTATACCGGTCACAGAATTTACCGTACTGCTCATAGATATTTATTATCTGCTGGAAGGGTATCTCGTAATAATCCTGTATTCCGCCGAGAAGGAGCTTATATGAACGCATGAGATCCTCTTGACCTTTATCCTGAAGCTCAGGATGCTTTTCAAACAGCGCAAGATATTCGGGGAATATTATGTTTGCTTCATAGCCGTCAAGATTAAGGGAATTTTCCTCGATAAATTCATTGTAGAGAATAAGGGCATTTTCGGTATCCTGTTTTTGGAGAGCCTCATCAAGAGCAGCCTTGATACCCTTGCAGCGCGCTTCGCCTATTGAAAGTCCTTCAAAATACTTTTTCCTGTAATCCTCAAATGTCATTTCATCACCTCAGAATTCCATAAGCTTATAAAGATTTTCGTTAAGAGTTTTCAGTTCGTTGTTAAGCAGCGGGAAATGTCCCGAAAGAAGCGACTGAACATAAAGTATCTCGATATAACATTCGGTCTTTTCGCGGTCGTCATTATCAATAAGCTTTCTGATAATGAGATTGTTTGTATTGAAATAAAGACAAGCCTTAGCGCCGCTGCCAAGCTCATTTTCAAAGCTTGTGAGCATATCCGAGAAAACATCGTTGGCATTTTCCTTTGAGCGTTTTATTTGTCTTGATTCGTAAGCCTTTTCATTTATGGTATAGAGAACGGGTATATCAAAGGGCCTGAATTCCTTGACCGCAGCCTTGCAGTCATATTTTTTCAGTATCCTTGAAGCAGCGGACAGAAGCCTTTCGACAGCGGGATCGCCATCAAGTTCTGAGTCATCAAGCATGAGGTCGATATCCGTTTCGTTCAGCTTTTCGATATCGGTATCGCGGCTCTTTTCGGCAAGCTTCATAATTATTGCATTTTCATATACATAGCCCGCATTGATAAGCAGTTCATTTCTCTGTGTATAAAGGGGAGCGAGCTGGGCAAACTGGTTTATATCGAGGGTATAGAATGCCATTCCGCAAAATTCGGTTATCTCCTTGCCTGTCATATATCCGAGAGAGGTCTCAAAGGAAATATAGGGCATGAGTATGTCGTCCATTCCGTCGGAGGAGGCAATTACTGATTTTACGGCAAGATTATGTATCCTTACTATGTCATAGAGAAGCTTCTGATTATGAAGATCAAGTCCTTCAAAATAATCTGCTATACAATCTGCAAGCTCATCCCTTGCCCTGTCAAGAGCCTCATCTTCATAGAAATCCTCACGGGATGAGGTCGGTTTAAGCTCGTTTGTGTTGATTATGCAGCGGATAAAGAAAGCCCATTCAGGCAAAAGCTTCTGACCGTTTTCGGTGAGCAGCATATTTTTAAGATATATCCTGTGCATATTATGCGCGCTTGCCGAAACGGGGTAGGGGAGAATATAGGCAACTCCGCTGAACAGTCCTGTCGGCGATCTCAGCATGAAGCAGTCGAGAAAATCCTCTCCGAGAAAGGTTTTTCCCATATTCATGCAAAGCTCCTTGTTTTTCATGGTATTGAGATCGAATTTAAGATTCAGTCTTGTGCGGTCATCACCGTCCAGCAGATAAACCGGATATTTCAGGAAAAGACCGTAATAGTAGATAAGATTGGCAATATTGTCGGGATCGTAATAATCGCTGATAAGCTCATCCGATACATCTTTTTTGTTGTTGACGATGATTATTTCCGTGCCGACAGGCAGGGTATCGGCACATTCGGTTATGGTATATGTACCGTCTGCCATTCCTCTCCATTCAAGGGGCTTTTCGGGTGTTTTGTATGAGCAGGTGCGGACGGTTATCTGCTCTGTGACCATAAAGCATGAAAGCAGTCCTATACCAAAACGTCCGATATAATCTCCGTTGGAGCGGTTATTTTCGATATCGTATTTTGAGGACTGACCGATAACGGAAAGAAAACGGTGTATCTCGTCCTCAGTAAGTCCCGTACCGTTATCACGGAAGACAATTTTCTTTCCTCTTTCGACTGTTATCTCAACGGCAGCGTCATTCTCGTTGAAATCGCGGTCAAGGGTGGTTCTTGCCCTTATTGCATCAGTACAGTTCTGCAGCAGTTCGCGCACGAATACATCGGGGGAGCTGTACAAATGGTTGGAGAGAAGGTCTATCATCCCTCCGAGGTTTACCTTAAATTTAAAATCCTTTTCCATTCTTTTTCACCTCTTAAATGATACAAAAAAGCCTTAAATATATGGCGAAAAACATTTATTCATTTTTATTATATCACCGCTTATGATAATATTCAATAATAAAATAGTATCTAAATACAGTTTTTTTGTAACTTATGTTATTTTTTGGCATTATAAATCTGAAAATTGTATAATTAATTCATACTATTTTATGTATATTGATAACAACTAATGCTAAAATGACCATAAACATCCGCAGAATAGTATCATTAATAATTATTGCATAAAAATGGCTCCGAAAGCATAATGCTAACGGAGCTTTTTTAAATAAATACTAAACGCGGCTTAACCGTTTTCCGTAATGGCATTGAGTACAGCCGATGCTACGGGTATAGCAACACTGAAACCGGAATTGCCGTGTTCTACAATTACTGCAAAGGCAAGCGGACAACTTTCATCAGTCGTAAAGCCGGTTACCCATGCATGGGCTATACCGTCGTCTCCGACCTCGGCAGTACCGGTTTTCGCGCATACGTCCAGAGAGCCTGAAAATGACCATTTTCCGTAACTTTCCTTTACGGTATAATCCATCATTTCCTTAAGCTTATCCGCAGTTTCACTGCTCATCATTCTTTCGGGTTTTGAGCTTTTGTCGGCAGCGGAGCTCAGAAGATCCCCGTCCATATCCTTTATCAGATGAGGTACAACGCATACTCCTCCGTTTGCTATGGCAGAAGTCCTGATAGCCATATTCATAGGAGTTTCAAGCACAGTATACTGACCTACTCCAGACCAGCCGAGATCATAGTCGCTTGCCTCGCTCACATCATAGCTGCTTTTAGCGGTTTCTATGCCGTCAAAGCACCAGCTTTTTCCGAAGCCGAGTTTTTGTGCCTCTTCATTCATACACGGTCTGCCAAGTTCAACTGCAAGGGTAGCAAAATAGGCGTTGCAGGAGTCCTTAAGCGCATCTTTCATATCTATATGACCGCTTACGCTGAAACAGTTCACGGGCTTGTCATCTATCTCCACGCTTCCTACACAGTCAAATTCACGGTGCTCAAGCGATCTATCCTTTTCAAGCGCAGCCGCAGCAGTGACCAGCTTAAAGGTCGAGCCCGGAGTATATGAAGATGAAACAGCCCTATTAAGATATGCGCCCTCATATTTTTCATTGGTCTCAATATCCTCAGGCTTATTCATAGGATCATATGTCGGTGTGCTTGCCATACAGAGGATATCTCCCGTGCGGTAATTATATACTACGACTGCTCCCTTGCTGTCTCCGAGTGCGCGGTAGGCGGCAGTCTGAACTTTGCTGTCGATAGTAAGGGTGATATCATTTCCTTTTTTCAGTTTGTCGGGTGTACCGAGACCAAAAATGAAATCATAGCCCGAAAGCTCCGAACGGTAAAGCGTCTGTATAGCAGTCGAATTGTTCACGCTGTCGTCGCCTACCACAGGCAGACAGGCACAGCGTATATCATAGTCATCATTATATATTCTTTTTCTGTCCTCGCTTCTTGCAAGCACAATGCCGTTCCTGTCGGTTATCCTTCCGGCAAATTCCAGACCGGTGCTGTCCGAAAGGTGTCCGTTATACGGCTTTGATACCCATTCGGCAGAATGTACCGTCAGGTTTACAAGAAAATATACTATGCCCGCAAAAAATGCAAGCGTAAGCATAAGGACAGGAAAAGACCTTGATCTTGTCCTTCTCATATGTATCCTCCTAAATCTGTTCAAACATTTCCTCAGGAGCAGGAGCTTTTTTCTGCTTCGGGATATGGCGGGCATATGTCCTTTCATCAGCAGCCTTTATAAATGACAGCAGTCCCCAGCAGGCAGCCATACTTGTGCCGCCGTAGCTTACGAAGGGGAGAGTGACTCCGGTAAGAGGAAGGATATCAACTACTCCGAAAATATTCAGCGCGGATTGGAATACAAGCAGTCCGCCGGCAGAGCAGGCTGCTATTGAATAGAAGGTCGAGCGGCTTCGGGTTGTTACTCCGCGGGCATAGATCATTAGTCCTCCTATCACCACGGCGCAAAGAACCGCGATAATACAGCCAAGCTCCTCACATATCAGACAGAATACGAGATCATTTTCCGAGGCGAACAGATATTGAAGATATCCCTTTGAAAGACCTGTACCGAACAATCCTCCGCTTGCGGAATAGATAAGTGAGCGCACCTGCTGATAGCCTGTGCCGTCCGCATAATCCCATACGTGCCCCCATACGGCGAATCTGTCTGCAATATAGGGCTTTACCGAAAGCATTGTCATAGCGCCTATACCAGCAGCGGATACGGCAAGTATGACTGTTTTGATATCACCCGAACGCATGAAGGCGATTATCAGGAAGGTCATAAAGAATATTACTGCTGTTCCGAAATCGCTCATAAGCACAAGAAAGCCCACGCTTAGAATAGAAATAACGATAAATGAAGCAAGACTCTTTTTTGTCTGCAAAACATCAAGAGTTGATGCCCCGACAAAAATATATGCTATTTTTGCAAATTCCGAGGGCTGGACAGATACGGGACCGAGAACTATCCAGTTTTTTGCGCCGTTGAGTGACTTGCCGAGTACGAGTGTAGATGCAAGCATCAGCAGCGCAAGAATGGCTATGGCAATATTCCATTTCATTACCCTGTCAGGTATCTCTATAAACCAGAGCATAAAGGAATACAGGAATATTCCAAGTACCATAGCTGCAAGCTGAACAAATGACTGTTTCATATCATGGCTTGCCGCGAGAATTATGCCCGTACCCGAAAGGAGAAGGGCAAGAGACTCAAGCTCAAAATTCAGCCTTCTGAGACCGAGCTTTGATACTCCGTAAAACGCCCACATCACCACCAGAAATAATGCCGAAGGAATTATTACCTCTGCGCTCATCATATTAATAGCAGCCTGTAGAGTCAGAAGCGCTTGATACAAGGTAATAAAGGCGACTATCACGCCCTGAGGAAATCTTTTTGGTTCGCGCACTGCCGTCTGAACGCCGACATCTGAGGCTCGCCTGAGTACAAGTGAAGTCGAGCCCAGGCTTATATTGTCACCAACGGCAACAGGCCATCTGCCGTCTGTTTTCTGTCCGTTTACGAAAACTCCCGCTTTGGAGCCGGTATCGTTTATGAACCATCCGTCATTTCGTCTGAGTAGTACTGCATGGTCTCTTGATACGGTGAAATCATTTATCCTGATATCAGAGCTGCGGCTTCTGCCTATAGAATTTTCCCAATACAATACGGGATAGGTCTTATCATCAGTTTCGCTTTCCAGTGCGATAAGAGCCTTTTCCTCGCGTCTTCCGCCCTTGAGTGACACAAAGCACATGATTATTACTATCAGAGCTACAAACGGCTCGGACAGGCGTATTCCGAAGGACAGCATTTCGAGCATTTCATTCAATTTTATCCCCTCCGTTTTTCCTGAATTCATATTATACAATAATATACCATTTTCCAATCAAAAAAGCTATACCAAAATTGTAAAATATTCGATTCAATGTACAATGTAAATTAAATCGGCTGCTATAACACTTTAATTGATGTTATAACAGCCGTTTATGTTTTGAATTAAAAATTGTTGTTTTATAGTACCGATTATTCCCGTAAAATTGAAGCATCAAAACGAATCAGAATAACCACAATTGTACATTGCACATTGAACATTGTACATTGTTATGAGACCGTGACTTTGAAGGTTTTGGAGGCAACGTAGTCGGTTGAATCCTTTATCAGCACTCTCATTTCATAAGTTCCTGTTACGTTCACAGTACAGGAAGCAGTCTGAGAGGTGGTATTATACTTGCCGATAACATTCCACTTTGTGCTGCCCGGCATCTTGTACTGATAAGTGAAATAGTAAGGAGCAGTTCCGCCCGAATATGCGCCCCTAAGAGTAACAGTGCTGCCCTTCTTTACGGAGGCAGAGCTAATAGTGGATTTGTTCTCAAGGAGTGTGCCTTTCGCAGTCACGGTAAATGATGAGATCTTAACAGTTCCGTTGCTGTTCTTTGCAAGCACACGAGCCTTGTAGGTTCCTGGTATCTTTGTATTGAAGGTGACAGATCCGGCTGTTCCGTATTTGTCTCCGAGTGTTGTCCATTTGGTCTTATCGGGCTTCATATACTGATAGGTATAGGTGTAGGGCGCAGCACCTCCCTTTGCGCTGCCTGTCAGGGTGATTTTTTTGCCCGTGTTGACATTGGTTGCGCTTATTGTTGAGGTATTAACAAACTCTGCTGTTTTTTCGATAGTAAGGGTAAATCTTTTTGCTTCTGTTTTTCCGCTGCTGTCCTTAACGCTGATAAGGATATCGTAGGTTCCGGCAGTACCGAGTGTAAGCGTTGCTGTGGAGGCTGTACCGAATTTAGTACCCTTTACCTTCCATGAGCTTGAGCTTGTCGGCTTATAAAGGAATGCATAGGTATATTCCTCGCTTCCTCCTTCGGCCGAGCCGTAAAGAGTAACGGTCTCATAAGGCTTTGCATTGGTTTTGCTTATAGATGAAGTATTTTTAAGCGGAGTATTGAGCGAAACAAATGTCAGTCCCTTTTTTTCAGCATAGGACTGAGCTGCTGTTCCGTCATAGCCGTATACAATAAACCCGCTTATCGGCGAGCCTGATGCTATGCCGATACCTGCACCGTCATCTATTGATGTAACAGTCCTTGGTATCGTTATTTCCTTCATGGATATGCAGTTTTTAAATGCGTCAGCTCCTATTGAAGCCACTCCGCTTCCTATATTGACAGCAGTAAGCGCCGTGCAGCCCTTGAATGCCTCTCTGCTTATCGACTTAAAGCTGTCGGGAACAGTGACCTTTTTCAAAGCTGTGAGATTGCTTAAAGCTCCGGCATCCATAGAAGTAACAGTCTTGTTATTGATAGCCTTCGGAAGGGTAATTTCTGTGGCGGTGCCTGTATAGCTGTGTATGCATACTGTATTGTCACTGTTATAGTAATACTTGTAGCTTCCGTAAAGCGCATAGCCGTCATCTGTAATGATCTCTGTCTCATTTCCTGCCGCAAATACAGCTCCGGATACTGCTCCTCCCGAAACAAGGGTGAGCGCAAGTACTGCCGCGGTCAGCTTCATAATAACATTTCTTCGTTTCAATTTGAATCTCTCCCTTCGGAATATGATAATTTCTGCTTTTACTTTATAATATAATAAATGCACCCGCATTATTTTTAATTGCAATAAAGAATTATAATCAATTAAATATTTCATATCTGAAAAGGGACATCCTCTGAATATAAAGGATGTCCCGAATAATCATTTTGCGTATTCTACAGCTCTGCTTTCGCGGATGATATTTACCTTTATCTGACCTGGGAATTCGATCTCCTCTTCGATCTTCTTACAGATATTTCTTGCGAGAAGAACCATGTCGTCATCCTTGATCATCTCAGGCTTAACTATGATGCGGACCTCACGGCCTGCCTGTATAGCATAGCTTCTTTCAACACCCTCGAATGAGGAAGCGACCTCTTCAAGCTTTTCAAGACGCTTGATGTAGTTTTCGATATTCTCTCTTCTTGCACCCGGACGTGCAGCAGAAATTGCATCTGCTGCCTGAACAAGACAGGCAATTATAGTCTTTGCTTCAACATCGCCGTGGTGAGCGTGTATAGCGTGAACAACAATTTCGCTTTCCTTATATTTCCTTGCAACGTCAACACCGATCTCGATATGCGAGCCTTCGATCTCATGGTCGAGAGCCTTGCCGATATCATGGAGAAGACCTGCTCTTCTTGCCATAGTCGGTTCAAGTCCGAGCTCGGATGCCATCATGCCGCTGATATAAGCGACCTCAAGGGAATGATCAAGCACATTCTGTCCGTAGCTTGTACGGAAATGAAGCCTTCCGAGAAGCTTAACCAGCTCAGGATGAATGTTATTGACACCGGCTTCGATGATAGCCCTTTCACCCTCTGATCTGATCATAGCCTCTACCTCACGGCGTGACTTTTCATACATTTCCTCGATACGCGCAGGATGTATTCTTCCGTCGGAGATAAGCTTTTCCAAAAGTACCCTTGCTATTTCTCTCTTTACCGGCTCAAAGCAGGAAAGGGTGATAGCCTCGGGTGTATCATCAATAATAAGATCCACGCCTGTAATAGTTTCAATGGCACGGATATTTCTTCCTTCACGGCCTATGATTCTGCCCTTCATTTCGTCACCGGGCAGCGGTACGACCGATACTGTCGATTCACTTACATGATCAGCAGCAACTCTCTGGATAGCAAGGGAAATTATCTCTCTTGCTGTCTTTTCTGCTTCATCGCGTGTTTTCTGTTCAAACTCAATGATCTTTACAGCCTTTTCATGTGTAAGCTGATTATCGAGGTCATTGATAATAATTGCTTTTGCCTGTTCGGCGGTAAGACCTGAGATCTTCTCAAGCATTGCAAATTCCTGCTGCTTGATCTGCTCTGCTTCTTCAAGTCTTGCTTCAGCAGCCTTGTTTTTCTGTGCGATAGCTTCTTCCTTTTTCTCAAGACTATCCAGCTTCTTCTCAACCGTTTCCTCTTTCTGCTGGATACGTCTTTCCTGACGCTGGATATCCTTGCGTCTTTCGGAAATTTCCTTTTCAGCATCGCTCAGAAGCTTATGAGCCTCATCCTTACCGGTGATAAGCGCTTCCTTCTGAGCAGCCTCAGCCGAACGCTGTGCGTCCTCCAGAATTCTTTTAGCTTCCTGTTCTGCCGAACCGATCTTTTCCTCGCCGATTTTCTTACGGTAGTTGATGCCCGCAAAAAATGCACCTACTCCCGCTGCAGCGGCGATCACAACAATCAATATGATTGCCAGAACCGGATTCATTGATTTGACACCTCCTAAGTTGATTACTTTCATTCTTGATTTCAGTTTAATGATCTGCAAATCAGCTCAAAGGCGCCGCCTGCAAATGCCTGTCCCGCATAGGCACAGATGCCCCGGGACGGCAGTGGCAAATTATATTTTATTTTTATTATTTTCACCGCAAAGCTGCGGTTTATCCGAAATTATCGGGGGAACAAATAAAAAGACAATACAAACCGACCGCTCTCTGACAGCAGTCCGCCGATATTCTATCATAAAAATATAAGAATCATGCAAACGGCATAATCGAGTTGATAATGTCATCAGACCGACGAAAAATCGTCTGAGTATATTGTACAACGTAAACAGTGTTTTTGTCAAGATTTTTATATAATCTTGATTGTTTTGCTGCTTAAAAATAATAAAAAACGGTACCGTACAGCCATTTGCACAGCAGACTTATATAATATATGTCATTATAGTATCAGTTTGCCAAAAATATGAAACCATAATTTGACAACATATCCAATAAATGATAATTAAAAATGCAGGGAAAAATAATGAGCGAATAGGATTCTGCAATAATGATAGTCATGCTTGTATTTGGCTTTTTAGGTATCACATCAAGCATAAAAAAGGGCTTTGATCCGCGCTGTAGCAATTGGCATCCGGTAATAGAATTCACCGATGCGGCAGGCAAAACAGTTTCAGATGATAATGCCGGAAAAATCGTAAAAACGGTTTTTCTCCGGGTAGGTATCGGTCTGATGTTAAGCTCACTGTTCTTTATAAATACCTTAATCAAGAAAGCAGCCGCGCAAAAACGGCTGCTTCTTTTCAGTTAGGCAGAAATTCGTCCTTGTGGCGAAGGAAAACCTCCACGAGCTTAGGATCAAAATGCGAACCTGATTCCTCTTTTATTATATTGACAGCCTTCTCACGCGGCATTGCCTTTTTATAGCAGCGCTCGGAGATAAGCGCGTCATAAACATCCGCTATTGCCATTATCCTTGCGGAAAGCGGAATATTCTCCCCCGAAAGATGTTCGGGATAGCCGCTGCCGTTCCATTTTTCGTGGTGATAGGTCGCAATATCCGATGCAAACGACGTATATTCTTCATCCGTAATACCCTCAAGTATCTGACGGACAACCTTCCCTCCGGCAGCTGCGTGTTTTTTCATTTCGTCAAATTCCTCCGGAGTAAGCTTTCCCGGCTTTTTCAGTATCTTATCGGAAACCACTATCTTTCCTACATCATGCAGCGGAGCAAGCGAATACAAAAGCTCAATGTAATGCTCATCTATGATATCCGAATAAACACCGTCCTTAACGGCATTTTCAGCAAGCGTCCTGACATATCTGCTGGTACGGGCAACGTGCTCTCCCGTTTCGGTATCACGGTTCTCGATAAGGCTCGACAAGCCTGATATCATATGCGTCTGCATTTACGATATTTTCCTCTGATTCGTGACAAGCTGCTCCTTTGTATCATGCTGTATGAGGTCATTGTAGTATATATAGCAAAGGCAAGCGCTTATACCGATAGATACATAGGTAATATTTATCTTGTAAAGCGTCATGGGGATTATTCCGCCGAGCAGAACTACTACTACCATTATAATAGTCAGGGTATCCCTGTGATTGAATTTTTTACCCACTATGATAAGACTTACAGCAAGATAAAGCAGACTTATGATATACAATATTTCATAAATAACGAAATATTCCCCTCGTGAATATCCTTTGTCGCTGAAATAAAAAATCAGTCCGAAAGGGGCGCACAGTACTTCAATAAGCAGGCTCGGAATAAAAAACAGACTTGCTATCCTTGACTGCCGGTGCAGACCGAGCGTACCTGAAAACAGTACCGCAAGCAGAGGTGAAATGCTGAACTGTATTACCGTTACTACCGTGAGAAGTCCGGCAAACGCAATATCATAATATCCGCAGTGAACTGCAAGCTCCGCATCCGAGCATATTATTATTGAAAGGAATGTGAGAGTGAACCAGGTCTTTTGTGTTTTATCAAATCCGGAATATGACAGGACGTGCATTATCATCGCTATCATCAGCAGTCCTGTTATTGCTATACTGCAAATGTATATAGTCATGCTTCAGCCCTTTTTTCAAAATATAATCAGCGCAAAAAAACTGTTCCGGACTGTCCGCTCCGCGGACAAGCCTATACAATTACATTTTAATAGATTTTT
>CACXDV010000289.1 GCA_902766585.1 uncultured Ruminococcus sp. | reverse complement strand
CTCAGAAGAGAAGGCTCGGCAGTTACGGTAAGTGTTTTGTGTCCGGGACCGGTTTCAACAAATTTCGGAAAATCGGCTAATGTTGATTTTCACTTTGAAGGCTTTGCATCGACAAGCGAATATATAGCGGACTACACTTTCAGACATTTCCGGAAGTTTTATATTATCCCAAAGGCTGAAATGAAGGCAGCTCATGTATTATCAAAAATTCTGCCGGCTTCTTTTTCAGCGTCTGTTTTATATTCTATCCATAACAGAAAGATAAAATCTCCCGCCGAGAATACGGTTTCGACGGAGAATGAAAAATAATTATTAAGGAAAGGAAATCAAAATGAAAAATGTTACGATACAGGAGCTTTCAGAGCTTCTGAAAAAATATGACGGATACAGAATAATATATCATGTAAGACCTGACGGTGACTGTATAGGTTCAGCTTATGCACTGGCGCTTGCATTACAGTCTTTAGGCAAAAAGTGCGAAGTGACAGGAGAGTATCCTGTCACCAATTCCTATAAGTATCTTGTAAATTGTTTCAAAAATGATAAAGTGGAACACCCGATAAATATAGCCGTTGATTCAGCAGCGCCTGACAGACTTGGTATATACCAGAACGAAAGCTTCACCTTCTGTATAGATCACCATAACGGCAATTCAGTAAAAGCGGAATATAAGTATGTAGAAATCGATTGCGGTGCCTGCAGTGAGATAATACTTAAGCTCATAAAGGCTATGGGTACTGAAATAACTAAGGAAATGGCAAATCTGATGTATCTTGCTCTTGTGACAGATACAATGAGCTTCAGGACATATGATGTCTCAAAGCAGTCATTTGAAACAGCTGCCGAGCTTGCCGGATATGGAGCAGATATATGCGAAATAGGAAGAAAGCATATGTTCCTGAAAACTCCGGAGAGGGTAAAAATAGAAAACACTTTAAAAAACAGCTTTCATTTTACCTGCAATAATCGTATGCTTACGGGAATAATAACCTTACAGGATCTTGATGATGCAAATATTCTTGATTCTGAGCTTGAGGGCATAAATTCCATTGTAGATGAGATCGACGGGGTAGAGATAGGAGTGACTATAAGAGAACTGCCTGACAGGTCTCTGATACGCTGCTCCATGAGAACAAAAGGAAATATATCGGCAAATGAGATATGTAAAGAGCTTGGAGGCGGGGGACATTTCCATGCTGCCGCCTGTTTTCTGCCAAATGTTGACGTATATCAGGCGAGGGAAATAATAGAGGCGGTTTGCAGGAAATATCTGTAAGAAAATCAAGATTTGTGTTTAAGCTTTTTTATTATGAATAATATGAAGTTATTCCGAAGTATTCCTCAAGTGTGATACCCTCTGAGGTAAGCTTTTGAGCAAGCTCTGTTCCGACATATCTTATATGCCATGATTCATAGGCATAGCCCGTAATTTCCTCCTTGCCCTCGGGATATCTGATGATAAAGCCGTAATTGGCGCAATTATTTTTCAGCCATATTCCTTCGGCAGTATCCGCAAAGGTGAACCATGTACTGTTGATATCCATTGCAAGACCGGTCTGATGTTCTGAATGACCGGGGCGGGCTGATACTCTGTCAGCTGCTTCAACACCTCGGTCATATACAAAGCTGTTGTATGCGGAATCCTGTACCCAATAGCTTCTGTAGCCTGAGATGATATTCAGATAGAGTCCCTCCGAAGCAGCATCATAATACATTTTGTAATATGCTTCCATTGCTTCGTTATCCATGCCGTTTCCGTAATCAGAGGGAAGACTGTAGGTTTTGTTTACAACAAGAACCCCGTCAATATAGGTGACGCCGTTTATATTTTCTACCTTTTTCGTTTGTGCATTACAGGTCTTTGACCAAGGAGAATAAAGAACAGAACCGTCATCTGTCTGCTTGTAGGTTCTTATTCTGACATTAAAGCTGCTGTTTTCATTCAGATCTTCCATTTTGTATTCAGTAGTGGTACGATCTTCTATTTTAATAGTCTTGTATGCGTCATTTTCACTTGTATTTCTGTATTCGATCTCATAACCGTCACAGATCTCGCTTCTGTCATTCCACTGCAGGGTTATTGAATGAACCTTGCTGTCAAGCTGTGAAACGGTCGCGCCTACCGGACGGACATTGTATTCAAGTTCTTTTGTACCGGTATAATCGCCTGTCATTTCAAGAGTACATTTATAATGACCTGACTTTTTATCTTCTCTGCTTTCGTAGCGAAGTGAGTAATCCTTATCCTTAACGAGTACCAGACCATTATATTCTACTCTGACATAAGGCTCTGTAAATTTTTCCTGATATATCTTATCCTTGACCGTCACAGTACAAAGACTCAGATCAACAGGCTCCTTTTCAGGTTCAGAGCTTTCCTCGATACTTTGTTCTTTTACTTCAACAACTGTTTCCTTGCTTTCGGAAAACTCTTTTTCAGGAGATCTCATTTCCTGTTTAGGCGAACTGCATCCTCCGATGCAAAGAGAAAAAACAAGACATAATAACAGACAAATAACTTTTCCTGTTTTCATGTATATCCCTTTCTTTTTATTTACTGCTATGTATAATAGATATAAAATTCTTCGTGTTTATGCCGGATCAGTTTTCAGTTCCCGATCCGACTATATTGTAGCACATTGAATCCTGTTTTTACAACAGGATTTTATTTTTTTCGGCAAATTCTTATTTTGCGTTCAGTTTTTCAATGATGATCGGTCTCATTTCCGAAGCAAGGTAAAGAGAACCGAATACTACAAGAGCATCTTCCGGTTTTGTTGAGGAAAGAGCAAGCTCAAATGCTTCCTCCGCGCTTTTACAAGCCGATACATTTTTGCATATGGGCTTTATCAGACTGCAAAGGTCTTCCGCTGTCATTCTTCTCGGATTCGGTGGAGCGACGGTGTATATAGTATCAAAAAGCGGTAAAAGTTCGCCCAATGCGGTCTTGATATCCTTGTCGGCAAGCATACCAACTATTCCGATTTTCTTTTTAGACGGAATGTATTTTTTCAGTGCTTCGGAAAGAGCCTTTGCGCCTCCGGGATTATGCGCGCCGTCGAGCAGAATAAGAGGTTCCTTTGAAAAAATCTCCATTCTCGCAGGAAATGACACCTTTTTAAAGCCCTCTGTTACTGCATTATCGGGAATATTTATTCCTTTATCTCTTAAAGCAATGAGTGTATAAAGCGCTGTTACACAGTTTTTTACCTGATGCTCACCGCAGAGACTTATCGAAATCTCCCATTTTTTTTCAGCAGTTTCAAATTCAAATACCGTTCCGGATATATCATATTTCTTTATTTCTGCTTTACTTGCATCAGCAATGAAAATCTTATTACGTCTTTCCTCAGCAATATCAGACAGTACCTTCAAGGCGCCGGAAGGCTGGTCGGCATATAATACAGTTGTTCCGTCCGGCTTAATTATTCCTGCCTTTTCAAATGCAATTTTTTCTACCGTATCGCCAAGTATAGCAGTATGGTCAAGAGAAATAGAAGTGATGACAGAAGCAAGGGGAGTATCAATTATATTTGTGGCATCGAATCTGCCTCCGAGACCTGTTTCAAGTACAACGATATCACATTTTTCCCTTTCAAACCACCTGAGCGCTATAGCAAGGACAAATTCAAATTCAGTAATGACCTTATCCTCGGATTTCATTTCCTCAACAAGAGGAAAAAGCTCCTCAACTATTTCAGAAAGCTCACTTTCAGGGATCATTTCACCATTGATGCTGAAACGCTCACGAAATTCAAGAACATAAGGAGAAATAAACAAGCCTGTCTTATAGCCTGCCTCCTTAAGTGCCGAGGCTATCATAGCGCAGGTACTGCCTTTTCCGTTTGTTCCTGCTATGTGTACAAATTTTAATGAACGATCAGGCGCACCCATGCGGTCAACCATTTCTCTTATTCTTTCAAGTCCCGGACGGCTTCCGAAAACAAGTAAAGAATTGATTTTTTCTACTGCCTGTGTATATGTCATTTTCCTCTTCTCCTTTAATTCTGTAATATCAGCAGTATTATTATATATTTTTTTCTCTGACAAAGCAATAAAAAATAATATTTTACGCTGATAAATTGACAAAACACTGCATATGTCTTATAATTCTGATGTTAGTCTAAAATAAGGAATGATAATAAAATGAATACTCCTCTTTATGACCGTCTTGTTGAGCATAACTCTCTCGGACGTTCATCATTTCATACACCCGGACATAAATGCAGCGGATTTTTTGATAATAAACTTATAGAGCTTGATTTGACTGAGCTTCCGGATACTGATGCACTATTCGAGGCTCAGGACGTAATAAGGCAAACCGAAGAAAATGCAGCGCATCTTTTCGGCGCGGGAAGAAGTCTTATTTCTGCCGGAGGCTGTTCGCTTGCGATAATGTCCATGCTCAAGCTGGCGCATGAAAAGGGCAGAAAAATGCTGATTGCCCGTAATGCACACAGAAGTGCCGTAAATGCTGCCGCTTTGCTTGGAATTGAACCTATATGGCTCGTACCCGAAGGGAATAGTGGTTATACGGGAAGGATATCTCCTTCAGAGGTAGAAAGAATACTGTCTTGCGAAAAAGATGTAAGCGCCGTATACATTACTTCACCTACATATTATGGTGAGCTTTGCGATATAAGAGCAATATCTGATATTTGTCATAAGTACGGTATTCTTCTTCTTGTGGATAATGCTCACGGTTCTCATTTAGCTTTTTTATCTGAAAATCTTCATCCGCTTCATCTTGGCGCCGATATGACAGCCTGTTCGCTTCATAAGACCTTACCCGTTCTTACATCAGGCGCTATGCTCAATATATCTGACGCTTCACTTGCTGAAAATGCAAAAGCTGCTATGTCATTATTTGGTTCAACAAGTCCCTCATATCCTGTAATGGCATCGATCGACTTGTGCATTTCATATATGGACAGAGAGGGACGTGTTAAGTATCAGGAATGTGAAAAAATAGTGAGTGAATTGAAAAAGCTTGCCGAAAGCCGTGGAATCTCTATGCCAGGCGGAGAATGTGATCCTTTGAGGATAACACTGAACACTGCATCTGTCGGACTTTCAGGAGCAGATTCTCAGCTTTCATATTTTGAAGACAAGGGTATTGACTGTGAATTTTGTGACGGTGAAAACGCTGTTTTTATATGTACACCGTTTAACAGTGAAAAGGATTTTTCCCGTCTTAGATGTGCAATAGAAGAAATGCCAATTAATTCACCGGCTGAAACTATTAAAATACCTTCTCTGCTTCCGCGGGCAGAAATGAGTATCCGTGATGCAGTAATGTCACCGACAGAAATAATTTACTCAGATAAAGCTGAGGGAAGAATTGCTGCAGATACCGTTTGTCCTTGTCCTCCGGGAGTACCGTTGGTCATGCCGGGAGAGATCATAACAGGGGAACTGATCGGATTTCTTCCTGAAAAAATCCGTGTTGTAAAATAATCGAGCCTCCGATCTGCTGTAATGCAGTTCGGAGGCTTCGTTTAATTATGACTTTTTGAATTCTTTTTCACCGAGGACAGAACCATCGCTGTTAAGATATTTTACTTTTATCTTAATATCCTTGGTAGTGGTAACCGATTCAAGTGTATTGATCATTGTATCAACAGAAGACTGCTGTGCATCAAGAGCGGATTGGATCTGAGTCTTTGTTGCATCAGTCACGGGCATTTTATTCTTGAACTTATATGTGATAACAAGAGTGTCGTCACCATCAACGCCAAATGTCAGTTCTCCTGTGTCATCACTGCTGTAGAGCTGTTCAAGTTCTGACTTGTTAGCGGCGATATATTCCTTAAGACTCAGTGTTCCGTTGGGAATACTTGTCTGGGGCTTGGAGGTCTGTGCATTATTTGAGCTTTCTTCAGGCTTTGAATTCTCACTGGGCTTTGAGCTTTCACCGGGTTTTGAGTTTTCCTCAGGCTTTGAACTTTCTTCAGGCTCTGAGTTTTCAGCAGGTTTAACAGCAGCCTTTACCTTTGCTTCATCAACTGTACTTGTAAATGAATATTCTGCAAGGTTTTTAGTAACGATGCTGTCATACATTTTAGAGTAATCATCATAGCCGTGAACGTCATTATGATAATCTCCGCCGAGTTCGAGATAATTATAGCACTGAGAGCCGTCGCTGCTATAGCTTGCAGTACCGTCTTCAAGCAATACAACAGGTCCGAAGCGTTCAAAGGTATAATAATCATAATCTTTTGAGGTTTTCTTTCCATTTTTCTCAGAGGTTGCAGTTACTGTTACCTTATAAATTACATAGGCATCTCTGTCACTGGTGTACCAACCGGAAAGATTCTTGTTTACAAGCATTATTGAACCTAAATACTCAGTTCCCTTAAGCTTGATTGTATCTGCTGATGTATCGGATTTGATAAAGTCTTCTGTCTCATCCTTAAACTTGGCAAGAACATCTTCAGGAATATCCTTGGCATCCAATACTGCTGTATTAAGACCGGATACTGTATATTCCTTCTTAAACTCTTTAGCAGCAACATGATATCTTGATGCAAGATATTCATTTATATCTCCGCTGCTGTAGGAAACTGAAAGGGTGACCTTTTCTCCGTTTGAAAGATTTTCTTTCTTATCAAGCTCATAATCAAAATAGTAATCGCCGTTATTATAGACAGATGCTCTTCCGAAAGGAGCCTCACCTTCAAATTCTACCTGGATATCCTTAAAGAGATCGACTGTAGGTATTGACTTAAGGTCTTCTACCTTAAATTCCTTATCGCTGTATTTTACTTCACATTTTATATATGAGCTCATTTTCTCCAATGTATACTTAGAGAATTCCCATTTAGCATGAATGGTATCGCCGTTTTTAAGCTCTGAATACTTATCAAGTGAAATATTGTCTGAAGCGCAGGCAGCAATATAGGAAGAAGGATTCTCATAATCAAATCCGTATTTATACTCTATTTCGCTTGGCCTTACTTTGAATGAAAGCTTATCCTTCCAATCAGAATTGAATTTTGCAGTATCGAATTCAACCTTTGCTTCACCGTAGCCGTCATAGCCCTCATACTTAACAGTGATATATTCATTCAGGTCAACTGTCGGAGCCTTATTAAGCACTACAGCAAGAATAATGATAACAACAACAACAATTACAACGATAGCAGCAGCACCGATCAGAATGAATGGCAGGATATTTGTCTTTTTTGTCTTAACCTGTGTCTGAGGTTGACCAGCGGGTACATTCTGATTCTGAGGAACGGGTGCGGGTGTATCGATCTGTGTTCCGCCGCCTGCCATATTGAAGCCGCAAACCGGACAGAACTTTGCTCCGGGTTTAAGCTCAGCGCCGCAGGAAGTACACTTGTTTGCGCTTTCCTCAGGCTTCGGAGCGGGAGTATCAAGGGAAGGAGAGCTTTGTTCAGCGGGTGCGGGATTATTCATATTATATCCGCATCCGGGGCAGAATTTAGCGCCGGGCTTTAATTCCATTCCGCATGAAGGACACTTGATTCCGCTTTCATTTTCTTTTTCAAGCGGAACAACGGGTGCAGCGGTCTCAGTCTTATTTTCCTCAGCGGGAGCAGGACTGTCAAAGGACGGAGCGCTCTGTTCAGCGGGCGCGGGATTATTCATATTATATCCGCATCCGGGACAGAATTTAGCGCCGGGTTTTAATTCCATTCCGCAGGAGGGACACTTGATTCCGCTTTCATTTTCTTTTTCAAGCGGAACAACGGGCGCAGCGGTCTCAATCTTATTTTCCTCAGCGGGAGCAGGACTGTCAAAGGACGGAGCACTCTGTTCAGCGGGTGCGGGATTATTCATATTATATCCGCATCCGGGGCAGAATTTAGCGCCGGGCTTTAACTCCGTTCCGCATGACGGACACTTGATTCCGCTTTGGGCAGGAGCCTCTGTTGACGAACCGCAGAAGGGACAGAATTTTATACCGGCCTTTATTTCTTTACCGCAGGAAGGGCAAACGGCTGTACTTGTTGTCTCCTCAGCTTCCGCAGGAGAACCGCAGGACGGACAGAATTTTGCACCATCCTTCAGCATAGTACCGCATTTTTTACATCTCATGGCAGTATGACCTCCATTCAATTTTTGTTATGCTGCTGCCAAATAATGACTGCAACTAACATTAATTATAGTTACAACATCAAATTTAGTCAAGCTTTTTTATTAAATTTGCTGATTTATTCAGGTAATATTCTCAGGCTTATCAAATGTATAGCCCATTTCCTCCCATTTTGTCAGTAATTCATCCAATATTTCGCTGTTTGTTTTGGAAGTACTGTGCAGAAGAATTACAGCTCCGTTATGTGTTCTTGGAATAAGCTTGGAAAAGGCTTGTTCCTTAGTTGGCTGATCGTCATTATTCCAGTCGGCATATGCAAGGCTCCAGAATACAGTTTTATATCCAAGTTCTTTTGCAGCAAGAAGATTGTCCGTGCTGAATTTTCCCTGTGGAGGACGGTAGAGCCTTGTCATTTCACTTCCCACCGTTTCCTTATAAAGCTCAGACAGGTCATTCAATTCCTTATAAAAGCTATCCTTATCGGTAATTGAAGACATATCAGGATGAGTAAAGGTATGATTTCCTACTGTATGTCCCTCGCTTACCATTCTTTTTACGATATCCGGAGCAGTTTTTATATAATTTCCGACAAGAAAGAATGTAGCCTTAACATTATGCTTTTTCAGAACATCCAGGATATGCGGCGTATAACCGTTTTCGTAGCCCGCGTCAAAGGTAAGATAGAGGACTTTCTTTGATGTGTCGCCGACATATAGGGCATTCAATTTTTTAAGTTCATCCTCGCCGACATTTCCTCTTGGAACCTCACCCTCTGAGCCGAAGCTGAGTCCCCAGTCACTTGCAGCAGCAGTTGTTTGTACAGTTCTCAGTTCATTGCCGGCAAATAATACTGCCCCCATAAGAAGTGCAGCAGTGAGAACAAAGGCTATGGTTTTTCGTCCGAATATAAAATACATCTCAACACCCCTTTTTCAAAGAATATGCCGTGATGATAATTATTATTCAGATCCAGCACAGAAAAAGTCTCCGACAAGAACTGCCGGAGACTTGTGAATTAATTAATGTCCTTTTGCTGAGAAGTATTTCAAAACAGATTTAGCATTTGTATCTGAGGGAGTTTCTTTGGTATCACCAAATCTTCCGATCTTTATCAGATCCGCCTTACCGTTTTCGTCATACTTTATGCCATAGACAACAGTTGTGCCGTTAACACCGTTTTTATCAGTTTCGATTTTATAATCCTTTATAGGCTTGATTAAATCTAAAAGCTCGCAAAGATTATTAATTTCTTTTGTACCGATAAAATCCTTGGCTGTCATATTATCCAGATCTTTCTGAGCGTCAGCAAATATTTCCTTATACTGTGATATATCTCTGCTTTTATTAAGATTGATATCAAAACGGTTTCCGTTTTTATTTACAGCATATCCGCTGAAAAGCTGTGAATCTCCGGGCTCAGAATACAGACAAAGAAAGACTAAGGTATTATCTTTTTCTTCCTTCTCTTTAACGGCAGCAGATGAGGTTCTTTCATTACTTTCACTGACCTGATTAACAAGATCGTTTTTTGTAAAGTTCAGCATTATACCGATAACCAGACCTGCAATGATAAAGCCTATTAATACAAATATTAACTGCTTCATCTTGTTCATAACAAAAAACCTCTTTCCGGAAGCTGCTGTAAATATCAGTTACCTGTAGAAATGAAGGGACGAATGCTTGTAGCAACGTTATTGATAGGCATAGTCTGAAGAAGAAGCTTGCCGGGACCGGTTACAACTGTATTAAAGAGACCTTCACCGCCGAATACTGCATTCTTAAGACCGGGAACAGTAGTAATTTCCATTGAACAAGTAGCTGACATAGCAGCAACATAACCTGTATCAATTACCATAGATTCGCCAGCGCCGAGATTATACTCAACAACATGACCGTCGATTTCTACGAAGCAAATACCATTACCGGAGAGCTTCTGCATAATAAAGCCTTCACCGCCGAAGAAGCCTGCGCCAAGCTTTTTCTGGAAGAATACAGAAAGTGTAACGCCTGTTTCAGAAGCAAGGAAGCCTGATTTCTGAACAACCATTTCGTTGCCGGGAGAGATGTTGAATGCGCGGATAGAGCCGGGGAATGATGATGCAAATGCGATCATGCCTTCGCCGCCCTGAGCGGTGTAACGGTTCTGGAACATTGATTCACCGGAAAACATTCTGCCGAACATTTTTCCTACTCCGCCGCCAACGGTTTCCATTTTCATGTTAGGTGTCATCCAGCACATAGCACCTTTTTCAGTGATCATTGATTCACCGGAAGCAAGATGACATTCTACGACCGGAAGAGGTTCGCCAATAATTTCATATCTCATAGTTTTTGTCCTCCTTAAAGGAAATATTTTTATTATCATTATTTTACCATAAATAATCAATATATGTGAGTACAATATTTTTCCACTTTTTTGTGCATAATATCTAATAATTGTAT
>CACXDV010000288.1 GCA_902766585.1 uncultured Ruminococcus sp. | reverse complement strand
CCGTTCTTTGATAGATTCGGAATAAGCGCAATACTCTTTATACTTTGCAATTCATTCATCTCCAACTACTTATCCAGTTCTGCATGAGACCTTTCTACAAGATCTGCTATATCAAATTCCTTCATGGAAACAGGACTGTCCGATTTTTTTATATAAATCAGATATTCGATATTTCCTTCAGGGCCCTTTATCGGAGAATAGTCCATATCAAGTACCGAAAATCCGTTTTCAAGACAGAAATCATATATTTTCTCGATTACTTCTCTGTGTATCTGCTTGTCTCTGACTACACCGTTTTTTCCTACCTTGCCCTTTCCTGCCTCAAACTGAGGTTTTATAAGACATACCGCCTCAGCTTCATCTTTAAGGAACGGTCTGACAGCCGGAAGTACAAGTACAAGCGAAATAAAGCAAACATCAACACTGAAAAAATCAAGGTCATCCGGCACCTGCTCATGTGTAATATATCTTATATTTGTACGCTCAAGATTAATAACTCTTTCGTCATTCCTGAGCTTCCAATCAAGCTGACCATAGCCGACATCAACAGAGTAAACTTTTTTGGCGCCATTTTGAAGCATACAATCGGTAAAGCCTGCTGTAGAAGCTCCGATATCCATTGTTATCTTATCCCTGAGGTCAAGTGAAAATGAACTTATCGCCTTCTCAAGCTTAAGACCGCCTCTGCTGACATATTTAAGCTTATTTCCTCTCAGTTCAAGCTTGACATCCTCCGGATATACTGTGCCTGCTTTATCTGCCTTCTGATTATCGGCATAAATCACACCTGCCATTATAAGAGCCTTTGCTTTTTCACGGCTTTCGGCAAGACCTTTTTCATATACAAGCACATCCAGCCTCTTTTTTTCTGCCATTAACCTTCACTCCTGCTGTTATAGTCAGTTCTGATGCGTTCCTTTATTGCTTCCTTATCAAGTCCTAACTTATGAAGGGCACTCGCTGCCTTTGCCTGCTTGACAAAGCCGTCAATCGCAATATGACGATATTCACCGCGGAATCCGCCGGAATAAAGCTGCATACCGAATATTTCACCTGCTCCGCCGCTGCGTATGCCTTCTTCACAAAAATAGACTTTTTTATATTTTTCGGATTCTTTTACTGCTGTTTCGTCGATCGGCTTGATTCGATTCAGCTTTAACAGACATACTTCTATTCCCTCTCTGCGAAGCTCATCAATTGCTTCACACGCATATGAAAAAATCCTTCCGTATGTCACAAGCAGAATATCAGCACTCCTGTTTCCGAAAAACGAATAATTCTCTCCTTTATATTCGTATCCCTCGGGTATATACAATTCTCCGCCGCGTGGATATCTTACAGCAATTACTCCGTCTGTTTTATTCAAAGCAATATCCAACATTCCATTCAACTCATTAAAGCATGAAGGAGAATATACTGTTACATTCGGTATAGTGTTTAAAAATGCCACATCAAAAACACCCTGATGTGTTTCTCCGTCCTCTCCGACTATTCCGGCTCTGTCTATAGCAAATACCACATGAAGCTGCTGCATTGCCGCATCATGCAAAATCTGGTCATAACCCCTCTGTAAAAAGGTCGAATACACTGCAAATACCGGTAATGCGCCCCCAACAGCAAGTCCGCAGGCAAAGGTAACAGCATGCTCCTCTGCTATACCTACATCGAAGAAACGATTTTTATATCTTTTAGCAAATTCCGATAAGCCTGTACCGATTGCCATAGCTGCGGTTATTGCACAGATACGGCCGTCATCTTTCGCTGCCTCGCAAAGATACTCCCCGAAAACATCAGAATACCCTTTTGATGAGGACTTTGGCTCTCCGGTTTCAACATCAAAGGCAGATATACCATGATAATTCTTCGGATTCTTTTCCGCATACTCATATCCGAGTCCCTTTGTTGTACAGACATGTATCATAACAGGACCTCTTGATCTTTTTGCTGCCCTCATTGCATTCTGAAGCTGAATAATATCGTGACCGTCAAGCGGACCGTAATATCTGAAACCAAGCTGTTCAAACATATTCTCCTGATAACCAAGAAACTTAACCTTTGTCCAATGCTTGAATCTCGTAAACAGATGTGCAAGCTGCTTGCCGAAAAGAGGCAGCTTTTTCAGCTTGCTTCTCACCCTCGTTTTTGCATTGATATAAGAGGGACGAATACGAATCTTTGTAAGATAACGCGCCATCGAGCCGACATTTCTGGAAATGGACATTTTATTGTCATTCAGGATAACTATAAGCCTTTCCTTTGAACGTCCCGCGCAGTTTATTCCCTCAAGTGCAAGTCCTCCTGATAATGCTCCGTCACCGATAACGGCTATAGTATAATGATTATCGTTATTTATTGACTCCGCACATGATATACCAAAGGCAGCGGATACGGATGTACTGCTGTGACCTGTATCAAATGCATCATATTCACTTTCACTGCGTTTAGGAAATCCCGACAGTCCGCCCTCGGTACGAATCGTTGACAGCTTATCCTCTCTTCCGGTAAGCAGCTTATGGGCATAGCTCTGATGTCCTACATCCCATACTATCTTATCCTCGGGACAATCAAAAACAGTATGAAGCGCAATTGTAAGCTCAACCACTCCGAGATTAGAGGCAAGATGTCCGCCGTTCTCGGATACTGTTTTAACTATCCTGTCACGAATTTCCTCAGCGAGCTGATTCAGCTCATCAGCAGACAGATTTTTTATATCAGACGGCGATTTTATACCGCTTAAAAGACTATCCTCTGCCATATTATAATTCTCCGTAATTTTTATTCCGACGATCAATTGATCATCAATGTATAATTATACTACATATTTGTAAATAATTCAATCAATTTTCTCTTTTTAACAGATAATATGCAAAGTTTTTAAGCTCCTCCGTATCTCCGTCAAAAGAATCAAGCGCCCTTACTGCATCCTCTGTAAGCTCCTCGCACAAGCTTCTGCATTTATCAAGTCCTAAAAGAGCAGCATACGTTGATTTTTCATTTTCCATATCGCTGCCGACATTTTTTCCAAGCTCCTCTGTTGTCGAGGTGATATCAAGCATATCATCTACTATCTGGAAGGCAAGTCCTATATCTGATGCATATGTTTCGGCTGCTGCCTCCTGTTCACAGGTCGCACCTGCTGAAATACATCCAAGCTTTGCCGCAGCAATAATAAGCGCGCCGGTCTTCTTTGCATCCATTTCCTTAAGATGCTCAACAGTTACGCTTTTCCCCTCGCTTTCAAGGTCGATCATCTGACCGCCAAGCATTCCGATCGTTCCGGCACATTCGGAAAGAAGCCTTCCTGCGCGTACACATTTTTCATATCCGTTAAGCTTAACTGATTTTTCGGAAAGAACAGTTTCAAATGCCAGCGTAAGCAGACCGCTGCCTGCAAGAAGTGCGGTCGCCTCGCCGTAAACCTTATGATTAGTCGGCTTTCCCCTGCGGAAATCATCATTATCCATACAAGGAAGATCATCATGGATAAGAGAATATGTATGGATCATCTCAAGCGCACACGCAAAGGGCATAGCCGCCTCCTCACTGCCGCCGCAAAGCTTTGAAAACGCAAGAACAAGATTCGGTCTGACACGTTTTCCTCCTGCCATAAGACTGTATTCCATTGAAGAAATAAGCTTTTTTATATCCTCATTTTCACTCTTGGGCAAATAAGATAATAGCTCGGATTCTATCTTTTTTATGATCTCGCTCATTTTATTCATCCTCCGTATCGGTTTCTGTTTTTAATATAGTGATTTTCTGCTCTGCTTCCTTTAGAGTTTTGTAACATTCATTTGTCAGCTTGATACCCTCTTCATAAAGCTTCAATGATTCTTCCAAGGGGAGCTTTTCATTTGACAGCAGCTCAACAATTTCCTGAAGTCTTTTTATGGATTCCTCATAATTCATTTGTATCATCCTTTCACAGTTTTAATAACCTTACACTCTGCGTTACCGTCAAAAAACCTGATATTAATAATATCCTCCGGCTGAACAACATCTACAGAAGATATTAAACTATCTTTCTTTTCTGCTATAGTATATCCTCTGCTGAGTACCTTCAACGGACTTAATGCATCAAGCTTTTCATTCAGCAGCTTGAAAGCTGACATTTGTGCGGAAAGCTTTTTCTGCATAGTATTATCAAGCTTTGCATCAAGAATATTCAGCTCACTTTTCCTATTATTAACTATTCTCTGAGGATCCTTAATCATAATCGAAGATCTGATAGAGTTAAGCTTATTATTATTCACTGAAATTATATTTTTGATACATAAGTCCATTTTAAACTTGAGGCCGCTTATATTCTTCTGAAGTTCACCCTCCTCAGGTGAAACAAGTGCTGCTGCATCTGACGGTGTGGAACCTCTTTTATCCACAACAAAATCGCACAGGGTAACATCAGGTTCGTGTCCTATTCCTGATACAATAGGCTTTTCACATTTATATATCGTCCTGACAAGCGTTTCATCGTTAAAGGGAGCAAGATCGTTTTCAGATCCTCCTCCTCTGCCTATTATCATAACATCGATTTTTTCAACAGCATCAAGCTTTTTTACAGCTTTTGTCATTTCATAAGCTGCCGTTTCACCCTGCACATGAACAGGATAAACAATCAGCTCTGCCATAGGACAGCGTTTTTTCAGTATCTT
>CACXDV010000287.1 GCA_902766585.1 uncultured Ruminococcus sp. | reverse complement strand
CCTGCGGATGACAGGACTTGAACCTGCACGGATCGCTCCGCAAGAACCTAAATCTTGTGCGTCTGCCAATTTCGCCACATCCGCGTATTAAAAAAGTGGTCGAGGTGACAGGATTTGAACCTGCGGCCTCTACGTCCCGAACGTAGCGCTCCACCAAACTGAGCTACACCTCGTCTTAAATATAGCCTTGAATTGAAATTCAAGGCTATAATGGCTGCGGAATAGGGATTCGAACCCCAACAAACAGAGTCAGAGTCTGTCGTGCTACCGTTACACAATTCCGCAATATTGAATTGTTGTTCGCTGAGAACAATATGAATTATACATCAGAAAGATGACAATGTCAAGTGTTTTTTGAAAAAAATTTTACCAATCATCAACATCATCAAAAAGACTCCCGGACATATCGCCGTATTCCTCTTCAGCTTCTTCGATAAGGGAGACAATTGAAGGAATAGTAACAAGGTTTTTATTATCAATAATATAATTGAACACATTTCTCAGGGTAAGGTTTTCAGTGATACTGAGAATAGTATCCATGACCTTATAGCTATTAAAATCAATAGCGCCCATAAGGTAATCCTGAAGAGACTCGGAGATATCATCATCCAGAGGCTCATAGGTATCCCATTGACGGTAAGCAAGCTCATAAAGCTGTTTTAATGCCTTAATATCCTTGGGCTGTTCCGAATAGACAGAAAGAAATTCACTAAAATATTTTCTCAGATCATCAATTTCCAAAGATTCAGGAAGATTTTGATATTCTGTAAGCATAATCGGAATCACCGCCCTCAAAATAAAGTGATTAATAATACACGTCAATACATCAATTTTATTTTACATTATTTCTTGACCTAATGCAATAGATATTATGAATTTTTGTTAATTACTGTCAATTATTATTCACTTATTTGCTATTCTTGTTGATGATTTTGTAGAAAAAATTGGTAATGATTTTTAATATTCATATATCTCAACAAAATAAAAAATCCGCATAAGCGTTTTCAGCTTATGCGAATAAATATTTATTGTATGCGGACAATCTGGTCATAGAGAAGAATGAATCTGTTATCGACCTTTTTATCGTCATGGTAATGACCGAAAAACCAGTATTTAAAGCTTATCTTTTCAGCTAACTCATCAAAATACAGAGTCAGTCTGTCGGAAGGAATAGGCTTGGCAAAAAGCTTATCCGCAACAGACTGAGGCGCACAGTGGGTAATTACGATATCCACTGAATTATCAACAGCAGAGAGATTTTTTTCGGCGTTAGCAATTTCTTCATCTGAGGGAAGTTCCTCCTTCCACCATGAAATATGCTCCACACGAAATTCCTTTTTACGCTTTCGCATCATTTTTATGGTATTTTTAAACTCATCATCTGTTCGGAAATCCTTTCTTGAAAGAATACCATCCTTTATATCATGGCTGCTTGCTCCGCCAAAAACAAAGAATTTCTTTCCCTCAAAATCAAATATTTCTCCCCTCATAAGATGATAGACACTCTCGCTTATCCTGTGCGCTTTTCCGCCGTGAAAGTCCACAACCTCAAATTCTGAATTGAGCCTGTCGAAATTTTCGTGGTTTCCGTCGGCGAATACAGTGGTAAATGGCTTATCATCGAGCCATTTCAGCCAGTATTGTTCAAATGAGCTTTTCTCCTGATCCCAGATACCTCCGAAATCACCGCAGATAATAACGATATCATTTTTAGTCATTTCCTTTTGTTCCGGGAAGGCGGAGGTAGAAAGCTTATTGAATTCTGTATGACAGTCACCTGTTACAAATATCATATTCTGCATCCCCTTTTATTAGTGTTATTTTTTATTTTCTTTGATTTTTCTGATAAAGATTAAAGCTATCACTGCAGCAGCCGTTAATGAAATGCCAATGATTATCCACATAAATGCCGGTGCGACAGGTGCAATGCTTTGTTCGGCGATAACCTCCTTTGCCGGTTCCTCTGCGGACGCCTCCTCTTTGCTTTCCTGCTTTTCAACGGGCTTGGGACGCTGAATGTAATTTATCTTCAGTTCCCCGTCACCATCGTTAAACTTTAATGCAAGAGTATTCTCACCCTCCACTATTAAACCGGACAGGGCTTCATTATCCAGCACAAGCATACCATTTTTGATATTCAGCACCTTTTCGGCTGATGTGGAAAGAGAAATTATCTTTACATTATCTGAGGAAGAAACGGTTTTTAATATAATACTTTCCGTACTGTCGGTAAAGCGCGTTGTGGAAGCCGGAGTAATTATGATCTTCTTTGGCTTCTCCTTTACATTAACAGTTACAGTCGCGCTGCCGTCATCAAAGGTAATTGTCAATTGATTTTTACCGCCTTTGAGTATTCTTTCAAGCAGTCCCGCGCTAAGTGTGACATCACCGTTTTTAATGACTGCCTCTCCATCATTTGTTATTACATTAAGTCCGCCGATATTCAGCTTGACAGTTTGGGAGGAGGAAGCTGTATGAAAGCTGAGAGGCTTTTCCGTTCCCGTTTCCCATGAGCATACATCAGGTTCTGCCTTGATAAGATTTATGTCCGGTATGGATGCGCTTGATTCGACAGCCTTGCTTTCTTCCTTACTTGACTCCTGTGGCTCAGGCTGATGTGACGGCTCAGGCTCATATGACGGTTCAGGCTCATATGACGG
>CACXDV010000286.1 GCA_902766585.1 uncultured Ruminococcus sp. | reverse complement strand
CATCTTATTGATGAAGCTGTTCTTTCTGATGATGAGAACTATGATTTAACAAGATTTGAAAAGTTGTTTATTGAAGACGGTCTCAGAGCACTTCATCTTGTTGACAGCATTCAGATCTTCATAACAGACAACAAGGATAAATTTCCGCCTGATTTGGTTTACGGTCTCGCTGGGGCTCTTGCATTTTACAGCAATAACCGTGAGGTCATAAAAACCGGTCTCGGCATATTTGAAATTTTCGGTAGCCGTGACGAGGATACTGTTCAGGATATCATTAAGCTCGGCACCTGCAACGAATTTACCGTATTTGCTATGTGGGCGCTGAAAAATGAGGAAAATCATAACGAGCTTATTTTTGAGCTTGCCAAAAAAACTTTCAGCTGGGGCAGAATCCATGCATTACAGATGCTTGAACCCGAAACAGATGAAATAAAGAAATGGATACTGAACGAAGGCATCTATAATACGATATACAACGGCTACAATGCCATAGCCTGCTTTAAAAAATCAGGTGCGGAGGAGCTTCTGAGAGCTGAACCCTCTCGTGATGAGCTGTACTCTATCGGCGTAATAATGGTCTATCTCATAGTAGAAGGTCCTTCTGTCGGTATTCATGCCTTTGAAAACGAAAAGGAATTAGTTGATCTTTTCATTGATAATGTACAGCGCTTTGACCTTGATGAGGATTTTATAAAAATGCTGTCTGTCATAGGCGCTAATTATGATAATGATAAAATAAAAAACAGAATATCCGATATGGGTATATCAATTGATATTCAGGATAATGAAACGGAGTGAAATTTATGACAAGATCAGAAGGCTATGCACAGGGGTATCCTTTTGAGGAAATGGATTACGGCGAGGCAAGAGAAAAAGCTGTTCGTGCCGAAATCGACAAGGCTATTGAAAAACAGGATGCCCGAAGTGCATTGGAGCTTTATTATGTTTTCATGGAGGAAAATACCTTCCACGGAAATGATTATAACGGAATATTGATTTTTCCCGAATATACTGCTTTTTTTGAAAAGCACCCCGAGCTGTGGGACGATTATAACCACGACCTGATGTGGTCTTATAAATGGGTCGTAGGAAATGTTCAGAACTTCTATCAGCTCTCTCTTGATCAGATAGAAAAAATGTTTGAGGATTATGGTAATTTCTGCAAGCGTTTCAATTATAATCCGAGAAGCTATTATCATAAAATCTTTTCTCTGATGCTCGATAATATTTATGACGGAAGTGAAGGCTGCACCTTCAACGGAATGACTATACAAGAGGCTTATAAAAAATATCTCCTTACAAAAAGGGACAATATGAGTGACTGTAAGGCTTGTGAAACTAATATTGAAACCTCATACATTCTGAATGTAGAAGATGATCCCGATAAGGCTCTCAAAAAAGCTAAGCCTATTTTTGACGGTGTACTGAGCTGTACCGAGGTTCCTCATGTTACATATTCTGATTTTTCGGAATACTATTTATCAAAGGGGAATATTGCCGAGGCTGACAGATATGCAAAAAAATCTATTCGCCTTATTCTCCGTGATTTCGGAAATGACGGTTCTCTCATCTCTACAAAATCTATCTGTGCCGCAACACTTGCCTTTTCTGACCCGAAGCTTGCACTAAACATTATCAAAAAGTGTCTGCCCTATACCGTTAGCAATAATAACGGAAATGAAATGTATAATTTTAACCGTGCCGCATATTATCTGATGAGGACAATAGAGGCTGCAGATATCAAACAGCTCAGATTAAAGCTCCCTTACAGAGATGAAGATATTTACAATGCTGATAATATCTATAATGTAACAGATCTTAAGAATCTTTTCTATAACAGGGCTAAAGATATTGCTGACAGATTTGATAAACGCAACGGCAATTCAATTTACAATGACAGGCTCAACAGGGAATACAGCTTTGACATTCCTGATTTTGACCCCTTTGAATCACAGCTCAATAAAAATGAGAAGCTTGATATTTCTCTGCTCGATCTTATCAGACAGAATATCGAGGACGGTGAGCTTTCACCTGATTTTTCGCTTCCCGCACCTGCTGCCGATGACGAAGGAAACATCTTTGCCGACGGCGCTCTTGACGGAATAATGCTTTATCACAGCGAACCTCAGTCGGGTGATACCTCGGAGCTTGAAAAAATAATTGATATTGCGGGCAGTAAAAATGTAAAAGAAGCTGCCGCTCAGACAGATGAACTTTTTGAAAAAAGTGATAAGCATACCCTTGTACTCATAGACGGGATACAGAATTACATTCTTGGCAACAAGGAAAAGCTTGATCCGAATTCTATATACAGCTACGGAATTGAGCTTGCTGTCGGCAGCAGCAACCGTGAATCAGTTAAGCTCGGTCTTATGGTTCTTGAAATATTCTCCGATTATAATGATGCACTGACTGAAGCAATATCCGAACTCGGTCTTTCAGATGAATTTACTATTTATGCAATCTGGGCTCTCAGAGGTCTGGAAAACGGCAACGAGCTTATTTTCGAGCTTGCTAAAAAGACCCACGGCTGGGGCAGAATCCATGCTGTTGCGGCTCTTCAGCCCGAAACAGCTGAAATTAAGGATTGGATTCTGAAAGAGGGCATTAAAAATGTCGTTTACTCAGGATACAGCTGTATTGAAGCCTTTAAAAAGGCTGATGTGATGACCCTGCTTCAGAACGGTCTTACTCAGGAACAGCTTACTCCTGTCGGAGCTATTATCGCTTACCTTGTATCAGACGGTCCTACAATCGGTATTAAAGCATTTGAAAATGAAACAGAAATAATGAACCTGTATCTTGACAGCTTTGAAGCCCTTGAGCCTGATGAGATTGACATAAATATTCTCAGTGTAATCAACAGCGAATACGATAATGAAGAAATTCTCGGAAGAATAGCTGACATGGGATTTGACCTCCTCATTCCTGATGATGAAGATGAGGAAGATGACGAATAACTTATTCCGCTGAAAAAATGCTTAAAAGGGGGGAAGTATATGACCTTCAATAAAAAACAGCTTATTATTTTCCTGAGCGTGACATTCGGTATCGGGTGGCTTTTGCAGGCGGTTTCTGTAGTTTTTTATAACAATTCAAGTCTTACGGGCTTTCGTGCATTACTTGCCGTAAGTATGTTTGCACCGCTTGCAGGGGTTCTTATCTCCCGTGCCCCCTTTATGGAATTGGGCTGGAAGCCGCACCTTAAAGGAAATATCAAATATCTTCTTATTGCATGGTTTGCTCCTTTTATCCTCACAATTGTCGGAGCTGCTTTGTATTTCCTTATCTTCCCTGCCTCTTTTGACCTGTCAGGCGAATACCTTAATGCCTCTTCCGGACAACAGGACGCACTTGCTCAGCTTGAAGCTCAGGGAATGACTTATAAAACTTATCTTATCGTCATAACCTTTTCCTCTCTTCTGTATGCCCCCTGGGTAAACATGCTCTTTGCTATCGGTGAGGAAGCCGGTTGGCGGGGACTGCTTTATCCCATGCTTAAGAACAAAACAAACACCCTTTACGGAAATATTATCGGCGGTATTATCTGGGGCTTATGGCACTTTCCGATAATTACTTTTGCCGGCTATGAATACGGTACCAATTATTTCGGTGCGCCGTTCCTCGGAATATTTGTTTTCTGCATTTTTACGGTGTTTACTGGAATTACCTTTGATTACCTTTATTCAAAAACACGGTGCATCTGGATTCCCGCTCTTGCTCACGGCAGTATAAATGCTGTTGCGACCATTACTGTAGCCGTTCTTGACCTTAATTATATGGATAATATGATACTCGGACCCGCTCCTGTCGGTCTTATTTCAGGAGTCCCTATTGTAATTGCCGCACTTCTTATTATTATGCATGACAACAGAAGACATCTGCCCGCTGATACTGCTGTTGATAATCAGGATAAAACAGATGAAATTGTCCCTGCCGAAGAAGCTCCCGCCTCTCCTGTCGGGCAGACGCATGAAGCTCCCGTCAAACCCTTTGATATTATCCGTGAAAATGATAATAAGGCTCAGGCTAAGCCCGTTAATAATCCTGCTAAAAAATCCTACCCGAAATCAAAAGGAAAAAAGAAAAGAAAAAAAGGTCATAAATAATTATAACGGTACAGGGATAAATCCTTGTACCGTTATTTTTTACGCTTATTTATTATATATCGAAGCAAATGCTTTGATAAGGTCTGTTGCCGATTCCTCTGTATATTCCGAGGTATTTATCACGAGGTCGTAGTTCTTTGCGGATTCCCAGTCACAGCCCGTATAGAATTTGTAGTATTCCGAACGGTGCTTATTGATATCCCTGATAGTCTTATCTGCCTCCTCACGGGTAATGGAAAATTTATTCATTACCGTTTTGACGCAGTCACTATGAGGTGCCCACACAAAAACTCTGATGACCTTATGCCCGCTGTCACGCAGCGCATAGCTTGCACATCTTCCGATGATGACACAATCACTCTTATTCGCAAGGTCTCGTATCATTTTCTGCTGAAAACGAAAAACATTGTCTTGTGAAGCAAATCTCCTGCTCTCGGGCGGAACCATTCTCCCAAGCTTTTCAAGAAAAGTCTGCTTCACGGATTCGTCATGCTCCGAAAAGAAACGTGCATCTACACCGCTTTTATCCGAAGCAAGATAGATAAGATTGCGGTCATAATATTCTATCTGCATTTTCTCCGCAAGACGCTGACCAAGCTTTCTTCCTCCGCTTCCGTAGCTTCTTGCAATTGTGATTATCGTATTCGACATATACGTCACCTCCATTGGTTACTCTAAAAATAATTTTACACAATTTCTATAATAATGTCAATAAGTGTTGCAACATTTTTATAAGAAATATCTAATATTAAAAAATGAATAACTTTTCCTATTTCGTCAATAATAAACTTGAATCATACATTAAAGGAGCATTAAGAATGAAAAAGCTTATTATTGCATTAATCGCCGCCGGAGTGGCTCTTTCACTTGCAGCCTGCAAAAACGAAGGTACTCAGAATCCGAGAAATACCGCAACTCAGTCCTCTGTTCCCGTTACCAAAAATATTTTTGAAAACGGTCTTGTAAAGGATGAAAACGGTATCATCGGTGATGAGAATTATGACAAAAGGGATAGAGAAAATACCGTTTCCAAGGTTGTCAGCGGCACAGGTGAGGCTGTTGAAAATATAGGTAATGATGTTGGAAGCACCGTTAATGATATCGGAAACGATGTCGGTAATACCGTTAATGATGTCGGCAGAAATGTCGGAAGCACTGTCACGGATATCGGTGAGGGAATAGGAAAAACTGCCGGGGATATTGCCGAGGGCACAGGCAGCATTGTTGAGGATATCGGTGAAGGTGCGGGAAGCATTGCAGAGGATATAGGGGATTCTATGAAAAGAAGCAATCCCTG
>CACXDV010000285.1 GCA_902766585.1 uncultured Ruminococcus sp. | reverse complement strand
TTCATTGCTTTAATAACGCTCTGCAAATTTCCGGCACCGTAATCTATTATAGAAATCAAGTCTATCACTTCCGTATTAGTATTATATCTTGTTTATGATACTCTATAATTCTATCATACATTGATTTTTTTATCAAGATTTTTCTTTATTTAGTGACATTCTGCATAATGCATGATATAATAAGTATATTAAGCTTTGTAAATATGGAAAAGAGGAAAGATTATGAAAACATCAGATTTCGGTTATTATCTTCCGGAGGAGCTTATAGCGCAGACACCTGTCGAACCGCGCGACAGCTCAAGAATGATGGTAATGGACAGAAATACAGGAGCTCTTGAGCATAAGCATTTTTATGATATTTTAGATTATCTCAGAGAAGGAGACTGCCTTATCCTTAATGACTCCCGTGTTCTTCCGGCAAGGATATTCGGAGTAAAGGAGGAAACCGGAGCAACAGTAGAATTTCTGCTTCTCCGACAGATAGAAAACAAACGCTGTGAGGTCCTCACTAAGCCCGGCAGAAAGGCTAAGCCTGGTACAGAATTTGTTTTCGGTGACGGACTGATGAGAGCGAAGGTAATCGATGTCACAGAAGAAGGAAACCGCATTGTGGATTTCAGTTGTGAAGGAAGTCTTTATGAGGCGCTCGATATTCTCGGTCAGATGCCGCTGCCGCCCTACATACATGAAAAACTCAAGGATAAGGAAAGATATCAGACTGTCTACAGCCGTGAGCTTGGCTCTGCAGCAGCGCCGACAGCGGGACTTCATTTTACAAAGGAGCTGCTTGAAAAAATAAATCAAAAGGGAGTAAAAACAGCCTTTGTTACGCTTCATGTGGGACTCGGAACATTCCGTCCCGTTAAGGTCGAGGATGTAACAAAGCACCATATGCACAGTGAACATTATGAACTTCCCGAAGAAACAGCAAGGCTTATAAATGAAACAAAAAGAAACGGCGGCAGAGTAATAGCTGTAGGAACTACAAGCTGCCGTACTCTTGAAACAGTAGCCAAAAAAGAAGGCTGTATATGTGCATCTGAGGGCTGGACTGATATTTTTATTTATCCGGGATTCAAATTTGAGGTGCTTGACGGACTGATAACTAATTTTCACCTGCCGGAAAGTACTCTCATCATGCTTGTTTCCGCATTTGCCGGTTTTGACAATGTAATGAATGCCTATGAAACAGCTGTTAAGGAAAAATACAGATTTTTCAGCTTTGGAGACAGTATGCTCATTTGCTGAAAAGTACAGGAGAAAGAATATGACTGACAAAGATTATGCTAAAAGTCTTATTGATATTATTCCCGATGAATATATGGATGAAGTCATTAGTTTTCTTCTGAGTTTGCTGGAAAGAAACGGAGAAAAATAATTTTCGTATCATGCCGTAAAAAAGAATAATATGTAAGCTTCGGTCCCGCAGGTTCTTAAAGCCTGCGGGACCGCATATATTAATCTTGTCACCGCTTCCGACCGGCATATGATAAAACGGATATCAATGAAGGGAGATTAAAATAGTATAATTAGGGAATACATAAAGTTTGCAGGCTCTGAAATCAAGTGTTCAATGAATGGAGGCAATGAATATTATATTAATGTGTCGGTTGGACGATATCGGTGATTATTTTCTGTCTGTACAGGACAAAATATTATTATCGGCACAACAAAATAAAAATTCGGAGCGTGAAAAGCTATGCTTGTAAGACGAGGAGAGATTTATTACGCAGATTTGAGTCCCGTTGTTGGATCAGAACAAGGAGGAGTACGCCCCGTTCTGATCATTCAGAATAATGTCGGCAACAGATACAGTCCGACAGTCATAGCTGCAGCAATAACAAGCCGCGGGACTAAGGCAAAGCTTCCGACTCATATAAAACTTTATGCGTCGGACAGCGGACTTTCAAAGGATTCTGTTGTTTTGCTGGAACAGATCAGGACAATTGATAAAACACGTCTTAAAGAAAAAATGGGTACTCTCAGTCCGTATGATATGTATAAGGTGGATGAGGCACTGAGTATAAGCTTCGGACTCGGCGCTCAGGATATTCATAAGCAGGCAACATAAATATTTTACAAGACACTAAATAAAGACAAAAAATTTTTTATTGTTATGCTATTCTGGTATTAACACACAGAAATACAAAACAGGAGGCACAATTATGCAGACTATATATCTTGATGTCCTGTTTTGTGTGAATTTTATAATCGACTATATTATTCTTGTAACGGTCAAGGCGTTTCTGAATCACGGCTGCAAAAGACGCAGACTTCTTCTCGGAGCAGTTGTCGGTGGAGTATGCTCGTTTGTAATACTCCTCCCCCCTGTTCCTTCCGGAATTTCTATGGTTGTAAGCCTTCTGACAGCAGTACTTGTATCCGCCTCAGCATTCTGTCCGGTAAGCACGAAGCAATTCATAAAACTGACAGCAGCCTTTTTTATGATAAGCTTCGGTTACTGCGGACTTATGATAGCTGTATGGATAATGTTTTCTCCGGGAAATCTTGTTATCCGCAACAGCAGCGTATATATTGATATTTCGCCTTTTGTTCTGATCCTTACAACTGTTTTCTGCTATGTAATTCTCAGGGTACTTCTCAGAATAATATCTATCAGAAAAAATGCAGCACCAAGCTGCCGTGTAAGTCTTGAAATTTTCGGAAGGACTATAGAGTGCAGCGGTATGATAGATACCGGCAGTTCGCTCAAAGAACCGTTTTCCGGAGAGCCGGCTGTAGTATTTCGACGGGAGCTTTTGGGAGATCTGCAGGACAGGCTTTTTTCCGGAGATAAGCTTCTGAACAGCGGAATAAGGCTTATCCCATTCAATTCTGTAGGCGGAGAGGGCGTTCTGAGAGCTGTAAGACCTAATCGTATAAGAATAACTATAGGTAAGGAAAGCTACATTGTTTCAGCATATGCCGCCTTCTGTGACGATAACAGAGTGACGGGAACTGATGCGCTTGTGCCGTATGAGCTGATACCGTAGCCATAAAATATGAGCAGTTTAAAAATAAGGAAGAAAAATTTTACATAGCTCAGATAATGACATTTGCGAAAGGGGAAAAGTATGAAAAGATCAAATGAGCTTGAAAAAATAACAGCTAAGCTTAAACTGCTTCTCATGAGCCGTGAGGGTATCTATTACATAAACGGCCCTGAGACCTTGCCCCCTCCCTTGAAGGCTGAGGAGGAGGCTGAGATAATGAAAAGAATTGCTTCGGGTGACGAAAACGCAAGAGAACCGCTTATCACTCATAATCTGAGACTGGTTGTATATATTGCGAAAAAATTTGAATCGGCCGGTACCGGAGTAGAGGATATGATATCTATAGGTACAATCGGACTTATAAAGGCTGTCAACACATTCAGACCGGAAAAAGGTATAAAGCTTGCAACCTATGCTTCAAGGTGCATTGAAAATGAGATACTGATGCATCTCAGAAAAATATCAGGTCAGAAAAATGAAATTTCCATTGACGAACCTCTTAATGTCGATTATGACGGAAATGAACTGCTGATATCGGATATACTCGGATCCGACAGTGATCTTGTGAATATCAGGCTTGAAAAGGAATCCGAAGAAAATCAGCTTTTACAGGCTGTGAACCGGCTGGACAAGAGAGAACTTACCATAATGGAGCTAAGATTCGGGCTGAACGGAAAAAAGCCGCATACTCAAAAAGAAGTTGCTGATCTGCTCGGAATTTCACAATCATATATTTCTCGTCTGGAAAAGAAAATAATAAACCGTCTTAAAAATGAAATATGCGATAACAGCAAAAGCGCATAGTTCAGTAAGTGTGTGTGTCGGATAAGATTTTTCG
>CACXDV010000284.1 GCA_902766585.1 uncultured Ruminococcus sp. | reverse complement strand
GCCTTCTGCACCGGATGCTGTATTCTGAGATACTTCCGATGATCCCTCACTTGCTTCCTCTGTTGTTTCGGAGGTGACCTCACTGCTGAGTGTTTCCTGTGCCGAACTTTCCGAAGGAGAAGCAGATGATGAAGGCTGAGTATTTCCGCCGCAAGCCGTCAATGCGCCGGTGATCATCAGCACTGTAAGCAAAAGTGCTATTTTTCTTTTCATAATATGTGTTTTCCCTTCCGTTTTATAGTATTATTTAGATTATAGAGTAAAAGCTTTAATATTGTCAATATATCAAAATAGCACAAAATACGGAAATAACTGCTATATCATTTATATGCTGCGACAAAAGACCGAAGCCGTCATACAGTTTTCAGCATAGTCTTGCTTATCCTGAAAGCCCTGTTATTATACAGGCATAAGCAGGTTTTTTCATCCTCCTCCACTACATTGAGAATATCTCCGCTGATAAAATTATATCTGCAGTAAAGCGCATCCTCAAAGGAAATATACAGCGGTCTTAAGGGAGTGACCTTTTTGATAACGGCTGTCTTTTCGGTTGTTATCCTTTTCTGAACAGAATAATTTCTCAGCATATTCTTTTCCGTCGTTCCGAAAACCATATTGTTTCCGGAAGGCACAAAGCCCTCCGGCATGACCTCTATCCAGGGCTTCTGAGTATCGCCTATATATTCGGCTATGGTATAAAGCGAACCGTTATTATACGCGCTGAACATTCCGTATTCTTCTCCGTATCTGTACTGCACAAGACCGACATAAGCTCCCTCCGGAACAAACATATAATCCACCGTATCCTTTGAATCCGTATAGATACGAAGGCTCTTATTCAGCCTTCCGTAGCGCACTATCATATCGGGAGAATACTCCGCCTCCAGAGAATGACCTAAATCGTCCCAGTATTCATCCTTTGCCGTATAGCATGGCAGACCATAATTCTCACGGTATATCCATACATATTTATCCTCAAGCACCTGTTTTGCGGGGAGAGTCGGCATATCATTGAAGCTTTCCTTTTCCTCCGGCTTATATTCGAGAGGCAGAAGCTCCGCATCGGCAAGAGGTATATGATTCAGTCCGTCCCCTGAGGTATAGACCAAAAGATTCTTTTCATCCTCATATTTTCCGATTATGCGTACAAGATCACCCTTTTTATAATAACCGCTGTCATTTTTCAGTCTTGCATTGCAGACAACGCTTTCCCATATTTCAGGGGAATTATAATTTCTCAATACGTTCTTATAAACCTTAAGCTTTGAGGCAAGCTCCGCTGATGTCGGCTCTGATGACTGCTTGTCTGCTGCCGGCTTGCTGCTTTCCTGTGCAGCGGTCTCCCTATCCTGCTCCGCAAAGACAAACAGTCCCGCCGAAAAAGCCATTAAAGCTATGCATATAAGTATTGCGGCAAATCTTTTCATTATATCATCACTTCATTTCGTATCAATATTATCGACAGGGTTCTTTTTCTTCTCTCTGAGCTGACGGAAAAAGCTGCTCAGCATCTGCGAACATTCCTCCGCCATAATTCCCCCCTCATAGACAGGCTTATGATTATAAGGAAGCTCAAACAGATCTATGACCGATTTAACAGAACCGGCCTTCATATCACAGCAGCCGTACACTATCCTTTTAATACGGGAATTTATTATCGCGCCCGCGCACATCGGACACGGCTCCATTGTAACATACATTTCACACTGCCACAATCTCCATCCTCCAAGTCTGCGGCAGGCATCATCTATTGCAATTATCTCTGCATGATAAAGGGCATTTTTTCCTGTTTCACGGCGGTTAAATCCTGTCCCGACGACCTCTCCGTCCTTTACGATAACCGCGCCGATAGGCACTTCTCCAAGCTCACGGGCTTTTTCAGCCTGTTCTATTGCTAAAAGCATGAATTTTTCATCCTGTGTCATAACTGTCCTCCAAAAGCTGTCAAGCGAGCATCATCAGTGCAGCAAGTATCAGAAATGAGATGAAGAAAGGCTCCGGCGCATCCATCCTGAAAAAAAGTCTGCCGGACAAGGAATTTTTATTTCTGAATAAAAGCAGGAACATACCCGATATTCCCGCCGCCGCCATCAATAAGGCATACAGACCGCCTATGCTTATTTCAAAAAAGGAAAATGCCAATGCGGTAAGATTATTAAGAAGGTGAACAGTGATCGACGCGGCAAGGCTTCCGGTACATATCCTTACAATAAAAAGCACTGTCCCGCACAAAAACGCAAATACTGCTCCTGCCGCACCCGAATGAACAAGTCCGAAAAGAAGGGAGCTTATCAACATTCCGACACAAATAAGGCTGTCCCTGAAAAGCATTTCCTCTAAAACAGCGGGGATCACCGCCATACATAAAACGGCAAAGGGTATATCATAAGGCGGGATACTGTATGTATATGAACCGAAACGCGAAATAAGCATATTCACCCCGATACAGACCATAAATGCGGAAACGGAAAGGGCAGCAGTATAAAGCAAGCCCTTTTTTTCCGTTTTCCCGGCATCATTTTTATATTTCAGGCGGAAAAGCATTATCGGCGGAAGAAGTGTTATAACTGAGATTGATCCGGTAAAAACAACATCAGGCACAGCGCCTGACGTATTAAACATCGGTATAATCAGGCGCAAAAGCGAGCGCATTAAAACTATATATATACATGATACCGAAGCGGCGCGAAGTCTTTCGTTTTTCATCTGCTCATATTATCGGCAGCAAGAAGCACAGCAGTCTTTCCGCTGTGGAAATTAAGTCCTCCCTGCATCCATACGGCATAAGGCTCACGAAGAGGAGCATCAGCCGAAAGTTCTATAGACGAACCGAGGGTAAAAGCACCCGCCGCCATAATAACCTTACTGTCATAGCCCGGCATATCCCAAGGCTCCGGAGAAACAAACGAATCAATAGGCGAAGCCGACTGAATACCTTGACAGAAGCGGATAAGCCTTTCCTCATTGCCGAGAAGGACAGCCTGAATAATATCTCCCCTTATCTCATCATAGCCCGGTGTAACGTTATATCCGAGAAGCCCGAAAACAGCGGCGGCGAAAACGGCAGTCTTTACAGCCTCACCTGTAACATGAGGCGCATGAAAGGCTCCCATAAACAGCTCACGGCTATGACCGAGCGTACAGCCTATTTCCTTGCCCGTTCCGGGAGTAGTCAGACGGAAGGCACATTTTTCCACCAGATCTGCGCGTCCTGCGATATAGCCGCCTGTCGGCGCTATTCCTCCTCCGGGATTTTTTATCAGCGAGCCAGCCATAAGGTCAACATATTTTCCCGGAGCATCCTTTTCCACAAATTCACCGTAACAGTTATCAAGCATTATAATACAATCCGGCGCGATACCCCGGACAAGAGTACTGATTTTTTCAAGGTCGCCGGCAAGAAGGCTCGGACGAAGAGAATAACCTCTCGAACGCTGGATATATACCATTTTCGTATCAGGTCTGAGCGCCGCTCTTATACCGTCATAATCTATCCCGCCGTCGGCAAGCAGCTCTGCCTGTTCATATTTTATACCGAAATCCTTCAGCGAACCGCTGTAACTTTTTCCGATGCCTATAACGCCCTGAAGGGTATCATAAGGTACGCCTGTAACTGAAAGCATTGTATCCCCCGGACGAAGAACACCGAAAAGCGCCACTGTAAGCGTATGCGTACCGCTTGCGAAATGGTGCCGCACCAATGCATCCTCAGTATCAAGCACCTGAGCAAATATCCTGTCAAGCGCCTCTCTGCCCCTGTCATCATAGCCGTAGCCCGTTGAGCCTGAAAAGAGGCTTTCACTCACCCTTGCGTCCTGAAAGGCTCTGAGCATTTTCAGCTGATTATACTCAGTTATCTCATCTATCCTTTCAAAGCATGGGCGGGTAATTTCCATTGCCTTTTCACCGATTTTTCGTGCTGCGGCGGAAATTTCAAAAAATGAATTATCCATTATTCCTTTTCCTTTCTGTTCCTAAAATCAATATAACTACATTATTATACAACAATAGCATCCCAAAAACAATATTTTCATAACCATTTCATCAACCTCCTCCGGATATAGTATCTTTTATTTTCCTGTCACGCTAATAGCCTGTATAAGCTATTGTTTCCTTCTGCTCCGCTTTTTTACAGGTCAATTTTAGTCAATTTTACAATCATAAATTCTTTTCAGATATTGACATATTAAATTCAATTGTAATATAATAATAATTGCAGAAATATCATTTATGTGTCTATAACAGTTCACATCAGAATAATTTTAAATAATAAATAATACAGGAGGAAGTTATGAAAATATGTGCCAGCTGCGGCGCCTCTTTACCGGACGGTGCTGTTTTTTGTACAATCTGTAATTCCACCGAATTTCGTTCAGAGGTAATGCCGAATCTGAACGGACCGAAAAAAGAAAAGCCGAAGATCGAATATGACCAGTACGGCAGACCTATCGGACAAAACTATCAGCAGCCAGAGCCTGCACAGCCCACGGTTTTCCCTGAGCTTACAAATATGGGTTATGGCAGCGGCTATAATAATGATTATTCAAACGAATATTCACAGCAGTTCCAGCAGCCCCAGTATATAGAGCAGTATAGCGGATATCAGCAGCAGAACCAGTATGGAGGATATCAGCAGCAGAATCAGTACGGCGGATATCAGCAGCCGAACCAGTACGGAGGATATCAGCAGCAGAACCAGTACGGCGGATATCAGCAGCAGAACCAGTACGGCGGATATCAGCAGCAGAACCAGTACGGCGGATATCAGCAGCAGAGTCAGTACAGCGGTTATCAGCAGCAGCCCGCTCAGCCCGAATATACGGAAACTTAT
>CACXDV010000283.1 GCA_902766585.1 uncultured Ruminococcus sp. | reverse complement strand
TGAATTTTTCTTTTTGTGATGTTGACATATACTCTGATACTGTATTATAATAAAATCAGCGGTTTATATAAAAAATTATACAGGCGTTTATTTACATATGTGCTTGTTTTTGGAAATCCATAATGATGCATAGTAATAACGCTTAAAAAATTTCTTTATCCGATATGCAATACTAAACAAATCACTAATTGATTTTATAGCTTGCTGTGTATAATAAATGTGTTTTTTTGTTAATACATCAATTTCAGGTGTTTGATGAGAAAAACAATATTGACAAGTTTTTAACAATCAATTATAATGATTATGTAATCAAGATAGGATTGCGATTCGAGAAAACAAAAACGGAGGAAATGACCATGGAAAACACAAATGTTGGTCTTGTACAGGATCTTGACAGCTTTAATGCGAAGCTCGCCGAGGTAAGAGAAGCTCAGAAAAAGTTTGCAACCTATACTCAGGAGCAGGTTGACAAGATTTTCAAAGCAGCAGCTATTGCAGCAGATAATGCTCGTATTCCGCTTGCTAAAATGGCAGTCGAGGAAACGGGAATGGGTGTTGCAGAGGACAAGGTAATCAAAAATCATTATGCGGCAGAATACATCTATAATAAATATAAAGATACCAAGACCTGTGGTGAGATAGAATACGATTCAGCATTTGGTCTCAGAAAGATTGCAGAGCCTATCGGTATCATCGGCGCTGTAATTCCCACAACTAACCCAACATCAACAGCAATTTTTAAGGCTCTTATATGCCTTAAAACAAGAAACGGTATTATCATCAGCCCTCATCCTCGCGCAAAGAAATCTACAATTGCAGCAGCAAAGGTAGTTCTTGATGCAGCTGTTGCCGCAGGCGCACCCGAGGGAATCATCGGATGGATAGATGTTCCTTCTCTTGAGCTTACAAATGAGCTTATGAGAAATTCCGATACTATTCTTGCAACAGGCGGTCCCGGAATGGTTAAGGCAGCATATTCTTCCGGCAAGCCCGCACTCGGTGTTGGTGCCGGTAATACTCCTGTTATTATCGACAGTACCGCTGATATTAAGCTTGCAGTAAATTCCATTATCCATTCAAAAACATTTGATAACGGTATGATCTGTGCATCAGAGCAGAGTGTAACCGTTCTTTCAGATATATATGACGAAGTTAAGAAGGAATTTGCTTACAGAGGATGTTATTTCCTTAAGGATGACGAGCTTGATAAGGTAAGAAAGACAATCATCATCAATGGTTCGCTTAATGCAAAAATCGTTGGACAGAAGGCACACACTATTGCAGCGCTTGCCGGAGTTGATGTTCCTGAGAATACTAAGGTTCTTATTGGTGAGGTAGAGTCTGTAGATATCAGCGAAGAATTCGCACATGAAAAGCTTTCTCCCGTACTTGCAATGTATAAGGCTGAAACCTTTGATGAGGCACTTCAGAAGGCAGCTCAGCTTGTTGCTGACGGCGGATACGGCCATACATCATCTCTGTTTATTCATCCGGCACAGACTGAAAAGATTCAGAAGCATTATAATGCAATGAAGACCTGCCGTATTCTTATCAATACACCGTCTTCACATGGCGGTATCGGTGATCTTTATAACTTTGCCCTTACTCCTTCACTTACTCTTGGCTGCGGCTCATGGGGCGGCAATTCTGTATCGGAAAATGTAGGAGTTCATCATCTTCTTAACATTAAGCGTGTTGCAGAGCGCAGAGAGAATATGCTCTGGTTCAGAGCTCCCGAAAAGGTATACTTCAAGAAGGGATGTATGCCTGTTGCTCTTGATGAGCTTGGTTCGGTAATGCATAAGAAGAAGGCATTTATTGTTACCGATTCATTCCTTTATAAGAACGGCTATGTTAAGCCAATTGAAGATAAGCTTAATGAGCTTGGTATCCAGCATACAGCTTTTTATAATGTTCAGCCCGATCCTACACTTGCATCAGCACTTGAAGGTGCAGAGCAGATGCGTCTTTTCGAGCCTGATGTGATCATCGCGCTCGGCGGCGGTTCAGCAATGGATGCAGGAAAGATCATGTGGGTTCTTTATGAGCATCCGGATGCAGACTTCATGGATATGGCTATGCGTTTCATGGATATCCGCAAGAGAATTTACACCTTCCCGAAGATGGGCGAGAAAGCATATTTCATTGCTATCCCCACATCCTCAGGTACAGGCTCCGAGGTTACTCCTTTCGCCGTAATTACAGACGAAAAGACAAGTATCAAATATCCTCTTGCTGATTATGAGCTTCTTCCGAATATGGCTATCATTGATGCTGACAATATGATGAATCAGCCTAAGGGACTTACCAGCGCATCAGGTATTGACGCACTTGTTCATGCACTTGAGGCGTATGCATCAATTATGGCTACTCCTTACACAGACGGTCTTGCGCTTCAGGCTATGAAGACAGTATTTGAATATCTGCCCTCAGCATATGAAAACGGCGCAAACGATCCTATTGCCCGTGAAAAGATGGCAAATGCATCTACAATGGCAGGTATGGCATTCGCTAATGCATTTCTTGGAGTATGCCATTCAATGGCACATAAGCTTGGCGCATATCATCATATTCCTCACGGAATTGCAAATGCACTCCTTCTTTCATATGTAATGCGATTTAATGCCGAGCCTGTTCCTCCGAAGATGGGTACTTTCTCACAGTATGCATATCCGCATACTCTTGAGAGATATGCTGAATGTGCTCATTTCTGCGGTGTTTACGGCAAGGATGATAAAGAAACACTTGATCTCTTCATTCAGAAGATCGAAGATCTTAAAGCAGTATGCGGTGTAAAGAAATCAATTGCCGAATACGGTGTAAGCGAGGAAGACTTCCTTGCAACACTTGATGACATGGTAGAAAAGGCATTTGATGACCAGTGCACAGGAGCAAATCCGAGATATCCTTTGTTCTCAGAAATAAAGCAGATGTATCTTGACGCATATTACGGACGTTAAGTAAAACACAGGCGGGCTCTGTAGTTGATTGCAGAGCCCTCCTTGAATATATATCAGTAAAATGATAAATGAATTTATGATAAGGAGTAACGGAATGTATAGCTTAAGATTACCTGATAAGATTTATTTTAAAAAAGGCTGTATGCCGATAGCTCTTGATGAACTGAAATGCATATATAATAAAACCAGCGCTTTTATTATTACCGATAATGACCTGTACCATAATGGCGCCGTTGGACCTATAGAGAATAAGCTGAATGAATTAAATATCAGGCATATTTGTTATTTCAAAATTGATTCGACACCCGATCTTTCTGTAATTGAAGAAGGCGCAAGGGCAGTTCAGCTTTTCGAGCCTGATGTAATTATCGCGTTCGGAAGCGGAGCTGCTATAGACGCTGCAAAGCTGATGAGATTGAAATATGAATATCCGGATGCTGATCTGTGTAAATTATCCAGTGACTTTAATGATATTACATTAAGAGAGAAGCTTTTCCCGAAACAGGGAACTAAGGCTCTTTTAGTTGCTGTACC
>CACXDV010000282.1 GCA_902766585.1 uncultured Ruminococcus sp. | reverse complement strand
TGCCTTTGCGCTTGCTTATACGGAGCTGTTTATCGTTGCAAAGCAGATATCTGCTGCTCAGGCAAATATCATTCCCCTGTTTGCAGCAGGCCTGTTCTACTATTTGTTCAACTTTGTAGTGGCATTCGTGATGAATATGATCGAGAAAAAGCTTAATTATTACAGATAACGGAGATGAGAGAATATGAAACTTCTTGAGATAAATAATCTGAGCAAAAGCTTTGACGGCAAGAAGGTGCTTGAGGATATCAGCCTTTCAGTTGAACAGGGAGAGGTAGTATCAATTATTGGTCCCTCCGGTTCGGGTAAATCCACACTTCTTCGCTGTGCGACCTTTCTTGAGACAATGGATGACGGTGAAATGAGCTACTGCGGAAAAAAGGTAGTCACCAGTAAGAACGGCAGGGCTGTTTATCCCGGCAAATCCGATATGCAGGAGGCAAAATCCAAATTCAGCCTTGTTTTTCAGAATTTCAATCTTTTCCCCCACTATAATGTTCTGAAAAATGTAACTGATGCGCCTATCCATGTTATGAAAAGAGATAAGGAAGAAGTTTACAAAGAGGCAAGGGAAATGCTTAAAAAAGTCGGACTGTCCGATAAGGAGAAGGCATATCCCTGTGAGCTTTCAGGCGGTCAGCAGCAGAGAGTAGCTATTGCAAGGGCTCTTGTGATGAATCCGGATATCATCTTCTTTGACGAACCTACATCAGCGCTTGATCCGGAGATAACCGCGGGTATCCTTAAAATAATGCGCGACCTCGCAAATGAAAAAATGACAATGGTTGTAGTTACCCATGAAATAGATTTTGCCCGCGCAGTATCGGATAAGGTCATATTTATGGACGGCGGCTTTATCATTGAACAGGGCAAGCCCTCCGATGTTATTGATAATCCCAACAACGAAAGAACAAAGTCATTCCTGAAAAAGCTTTCTATTTAACAAAAACCATATATGAAATAATGATCCCGCTGTATTCACCTTGTACAGCGGGATATTATCATTATATGCGCGTTTCCTCTTATATCATAAATCATGAGCGAAATAAAATGTACGCGTTTTTAAAAATTTGATCAAAGAACTGTTTACTAATTTTTTTTAATATGATAATATATATCTACCATATCCGATAGCATTATGATATGAGGTCATTGGATAAAGCATTGATCATTTGAAGGAGGATCGGAATGCTGTCCATGAACGAAAAAGCAAATGTCAGATGATGAAAGGAAGATTTTTTATGGTACAGGATATTATTTTTAAAATGGAAGAAAACACAAACAGCGATGGTATTCTTATTATTCAGGATCACCCTGTTTCCCCCGATGATAAAGGATATGTTTACAGATTCAGAAAATGCCGCATGAACGGCAGCTTTGAAAGCTTTGATGATATAGAGGATATTTGCTTTGACCTTGATGCACTCGGAAAATATTACTATTTCAGGAGAGCAGATGTCAGATTCGGAAGCTATCCGGAATATGTTGAGGATACAGACAATGACTATCTGGAAGAATTCTATATCGATCATGCCCGCAGCGCATGGAAGCTTTTCTTTGACGGCTTTGAAGATGTAGGCGAAAATTCAGATGAGCGTTTTGCCTTTGCCGGAAAGCGTCTGGGAACAAATAACGGCAAGGCGGCATACGATGCATTTATCCGCGCCCGTCAGTATTGTAAATCGGTCGCCGGATCGGATGACGAAGAAGAGGCTCTTTACTACGAAGAAGAAATTCTTCACTATTTCGTACAGAGCTATGTACTTGCCTTCTGCTGCACTGAATCAAGCGTCGTTGATATAATGAATGACAGATACGATCCGGAAAAAGAAACTATCGGCGATTTTGACAGGAAAGATATGCATCTTGTTTTTGATGAACTCTGCCGCAGTTATTCCTTGCCGAAGGAACCGTGTATCGGATATACTCTGCTCGTAAACAAATTATTCACTAAAGTAAGACTTGAAATTTGCAGACGCTTTGAAAGCTATAAAGATGATGTTGACAACTTACTTGCAACTCTTACCAAAACTGAGCGCAAAATACTTGATGAAAAATTCGGCTTAACTGACGGTATCAGAAAATCATACGATGAGATCGCAATTGAAACTGACCACTATCCCGAAATAATAAAGTTCCTCGAAGCTAAAGCTTTGAGAAAGCTCAGACATCCTTTCAGATTAAAGAAAATTAAATATATTATTGAGTCATAATATAATTATTCTCTCCTGTTGACTGTATCGGCTCTCCCCGCATAAAAATAAGGGAACAGCGCATAATTGTTGCTGTTCCCTTTGTTTTTTTACTTGCCATATTTTACTTAGTGTGATATACTTATCATGTTATCTGTCCGTAGCACAGTTGGATAATGCATCAGACTCCGACTCTGAAGATCGTGGGTTCGACTCCCACCGGGCAGGCTA
>CACXDV010000281.1 GCA_902766585.1 uncultured Ruminococcus sp. | reverse complement strand
CCGTTTTCTTTTTTCAGATATATTACATTCCGCGGATACCGGTTCTTGTATTCAAGACATATCTCCTCACTGTTGTCCGGACTGCCGTCATTCACAAGGATAAGCTGTATATTCTCCTCAAAGCCTATAGTCTGCGCGATAACTGACTCGACCGTTTCCCTGAGATATGCCTCGACCTTATAAACAGGGATAACTACCGATATTTTATATTTATAATCCATCATACCGTACTGTATTTCAGCTTCAGATCCCTTATTGCCTCATAAACACGCCTGCAGCAGTGCGCGTCATGGTAGGGATAGAATTCATCTACTCTTTTCAGATATTTTTCATCACAGCGGAAACCGTTTTCAATTGCCGAAATAATTGACTTCACAGCGCTGTCCTTATCATAGCATACTGGTCCGAAGCCGTCTCTCTCATAATCAAAATAACCCTCGTTATAGGTATGCTTTTTATAGAATTCCTCTTTGTCGAACTGGGTATATATGACTGGCTTATGAAGATATGCAAAATCAAAGGCTACGCTCGAATAATCAGTCAATAACAGCGCTCCGCTTACAAATTCCTTCTGATAATCCACAAGACCTTCATTTACCTTAAAGACCTCATTCCCGTCAAAATCCTTCCACTGCTCGCTGTGCATCGGATGCATACAAAGAAGTCCCGTACAGCCTTTATCCTTCATAACCTTGAGCAGACGTTCATCATTTATCAGGGAATTATAGAATTTGAAATATTCCGTTTCCTTAAAGCCCTCAAAATAAATGCTCTTGCTTTCCTTCGGATCATAACTGCCCTTTATCTCCTGTCTCCAGGTCGGGATTATCAGTATCTTCCTGCTCCTGCGGGAATGGCGGTTCTTCTTGTAAAGCGCGTCAAATCTCGGCATACCCGCTATTACGGGGATATCCTTCGACATACAGTAATCTCCGTTTACTATCGACAGATATTCGGGTATTGCGGAGGTGACGAACAGACTTATATTCTTATTGTATCTGTTGAGCCAGCTTGAAAGGTCATCCTTTGTCAGACCATGCTGTAAGAATACAAATTCATAGCCTATCAGATCGACAAGATATTTCTGAATTTCTCCGAACGGATTGAAAAGATAATCAGAAACAGAGGAGGATATTATCTTGTCCGCCAAAAGGAATTTGAGCTTGTATTCATCCGTTCCGTACGGCACAACATTGCCGATACGCAACATTTTCTTATAATCAGGGCTGTCCTTGTCAATATTGAAGCAGGTCTCTATCCCCTTATGGTGCCACTTGTTCATATAGCGGAAGAAATGCTCTCCGTTATCGCCCGCAACATAGGTTCTGTCAGATATCATCCACAGTTCCTTTTTCTTGCTCTTCACTGCCTCAAAATATTTTTTTCTCCATTCAACAGCCTTATCCTGTCCCGCCGAAAGAAGCTTGCTCTGATAATTCTCCTCAAGCTCGTCTCTCAGCTCATCGGTATAGGGAGTCACATTTATCTGCTTTTCATCAGCCCTTATGATGAAGCCTCCCCTTGCATAATATCCGCCCTCAGTCTTAGGCATATGGGAAAAGCGTCCGAGCGCGGTATATATCTCTCTTGTATTATCACCCATACGATAGAAGAAGGTTATCTTCGTTTCCTTCTGGGGATTAAGGTGTATCTCATAAATTACCGCCCTGCCCTTATTCACACGTCCCTCCATTGTGATAAGGTCAAATTTCGGACAGTCCTGATAGGAGGGATAATATATCTCCCCGCCTACCTTTGCATAATAGTTGTAATCATTTCCTCTCATCCAGCAGTTATCCTTGCCCTCAAGACGAAGGATATTGCCGTGAAGCTCAAAATAGTCCCATATAAGAAGCGTCTTTGCCTGCTCAAGGTCAATGGTAACAAAATCCTTATACATTATTTTGTCGTCCTTATAGACAAGCTCCTTGCGGACATCTCTTCCGTATTTCAGAGAAAGGCAGTACATCTTCATATTCATATAAATGCTTCTCTGATAATATATCACACTGTCGTCTATATCCTGAAGCACCTCTGTTAAAAGAGCCTTGTACTTTTCTGCCTTATCCTTCGGCAGAAGCTTATATACGGGCTTTTTTACCCTCCAGGTGATATCATACATAGCCATATACTGTATGAATTTTTTTACTGTGCCGTACTTTTCCTTTGAAAGCTCAAAAAGGTACTTATGCAGATATACCGGAGAATCAAAACAATAGCTGTCCGATAAGGTCTCCTGATGTGTGGCGGAGGTCCCGTCCGATCTCTTGCGGTAGCGGTATTCCGATTCGCTTACAACTCCGAGCGTACATTTTTCAAGAAGTATCGTATTGACAAATCTTGCGTCCTCGCCCCAGCCAAGCCTCTCAAAGAATTTCAGTTCTCCGATAGCCTCAGCCTTTATCAGAGAGCTTGCAGCATCCATATGGACAATATCGCTTCTCTTGTCAAGGTCGATAATACCCGTTTTTTCAAATTTATAATCAAGGTTATGATAGCCCGTTACTCCGTCAAAAAGTATCTTTCTTCCGCAAACAATATCAGTGCTGTCATAATTCTTTTCAAAAAAATCATAAAGGTTTTTGAGTGATTCCTTTCCCCAGCAGTCATCACTGTCAAGGAAATTGACATATTTGCCCTTTATTTCACTGAGAGCGCTGTTTCTTGCGGCGGATGCTCCCTTATGCTCCCGGCTTATATATACAATATTGCCGGGATATTTTTTAATGTATTCGCGGCATATACCGTCACTTCCGTCGGTGCTGCCGTCATTGACGATAATAAGCTGTATATTTTCCTCAAAGCCTATAGTCT
>CACXDV010000280.1 GCA_902766585.1 uncultured Ruminococcus sp. | reverse complement strand
TTGTGAATCTTGAGCTTGTCATGCTGGGAAATGCTCTGGATTTCATCAGCTTTGTAAAGGAATCCTTCGGTATGTCCCTTAATGCACAGGAAAAATCAATATTCCTGTATGATGAGGTAATGGATGCTCTGAGCAGAGGTATTATAAATGCAAATCTTTTTGATAAGGAAAACAATATTGCAAAAAAGGCAGGAGCATATCTCGGCTTTATAATTATTGCGAATGTGGGCGGAGAATGGAATGATACCGAAAACGGAGCAGCAGTCATCATCAGCGGCAGAGAGGTCTATGTAATGGATTTTGCTCAGAAGCGTCTTGCTGCCGGAACTGAACTTAATGCCGTTGATTATTTTAAGACAGTAAAAATACTTAAGTCAAAGTCTTGAATCATTACGGAGGAAAATAATTATGGCAAATCACAGAACGGACAGAATGTCCGAGGATATTCAAAGAGAAATAGCAGCGATACTCAGGGAAATGAAGGATCCCCGTCTGCATGACGGTATAATAAGTGTTGTTCGCTGCGATATGGCAAGGGATAATTCCTTCTGCCGCGTTTATATCAGTTCAATGAAGGGACTTCCCACGGCTAAAACAGCAGTGGCTGCCCTGAAAAACGCGCAGGGCTTCATAAGAAGAGAGCTTGGATCAAGACTTAAGCTCAGATATGCGCCGGCTCTTGCTTTTGAGGCTACCGATTCGATCGAATACAGCGCAAATATATCGAGGATCCTCATGGATATAGATATAAAGCCTGAAACGGAGGAGGATGATGATGAAGGAACTGACGATAGAGCAGATAGCTGAGGTATTGAGGTCTGAGGATAATATCATCATTCTTATGCACAAATCCCCTGACGGAGATGCTGTCGGCAGTGCTTACGGTCTTTGTCTTGCTCTGAGGGCTATCGGCAAAAGAGCAGAGCCTCTGTGCGGTGACGAAATACCGAGAGATTATGAGTTTATTACTGAAAAATTTGAGCATCAGGAATTTGATCCTTCATTTGTTGTAAGCGTTGATCTTGCGACCATACAGCTTCTCAGCGGAAGGGCTGCGGAATTTGCAGACATGGTAGATCTTTGTATTGACCACCATGCTTCAAATACCGGTTATGCAAAGGAGGGCTATGTTGACGGAAAAAAAGCCTCCTGCGCGGAGATAGTTATGGATGTCATAAAGGCTCTTTCATCGGGTTTCAGCAAGGAAATAGCCGATGCTCTGTTTACCGGAATCTGTACTGATACGGGATGCTTCAAATATTCGAGCGTATCTCCTTCAACTCACCGCGCAGCAGCGGAGCTTATGGAATACGGAGCAGACAGCACAGGCATTTGCCGGAGGATATTCGATACAAAATCAAAGGAAAAGCTTGCTATGGAAAAAATGGTCATGGAGACTATAAAGTACTATGCAGGCGGAAGGATAGCTCTTGTATGCATAACAAATGAAATAATGGAAAAATCAGGAGCAGTTCAGGGAGATACTGACGGGATAGCGGCTATGCCCAGACAAATCGAGGGCGTTAAGATCGGCGTTACCCTTAAAGAAAAGGAAAACGGCGAATATCGTTTTTCTGTACGCACAGGGGAACTGATAGATGCCTCTGAAATATGCAGGAAATTCGGCGGCGGCGGACATTGGGCTGCGGCAGGATGCAGTATATATGCGGATTTTGAAACAGCAAGGGAAAAAATGATAGAGGCATGCAAGGAAGCGCTTAAGGAGCATGGATGGACGGAATAATAGTAATAGATAAGGAAAGTGACTATACCTCCTTTGATGTGGTAGCAATAGTGAGGGGAATACTCCGCGAGAAAAAGATAGGTCACAGCGGAACTCTTGATCCGATGGCGACAGGAGTTCTTCCGATACTTGTCGGTGCAGCGGCAAAGGCTCAGTCACTTCTGCCCGATACGGATAAGGAATATGAGGCTGATTTCAGGCTCGGTATGACAACGGATACACTTGATATAACAGGCAGGGTACTGAGCGAGTGTGAATGTGATATAAAAAGAGAGGATATTGAGGGTATACTCCCGTCATTCAGAGGAGATATCATGCAGATACCTCCGATGTATTCGGCTGTTCAGAAAAACGGCGTCCGTCTTTACGACCTTGCAAGACAGGGAATAGAGGTTGAAAGAGAAGCAAGACCTGTTACTGTGACAAGACTTGAGCTTATGGAATTTGATGAGTCTGCAAAGTGCGGAAGGTTCATTATATCCTGCTCAAAGGGAACATACATAAGGGTTATCTGTGACGATATCGGAAAACTGCTCGGATGCGGCTGTGTAATGACTGCGCTGAGAAGAACATCTGCCTGCGGTTATACTATAAATGATGCGATAAAGCTTTCAGAACTTCAAAAATATAAGGACGAGGGCAGGACAGAAGAAATACTTCACCCCGTGGACAGTATTTTTACCTGTTATGATAGACTGATAGTAAGTGATAAGCAGGCGGTAAGATTTTCAAACGGAGCGTCACTTTCACTTGAGCGTCTGAAAAAAACAGCAGACTGTCCGGACGGAACGATATTAAGAGTGTATGGAAATAAAGCCTTTATCGGTCTTGGTATAATTGACAGGTCAGCCGGAGAGCTTAAGCTTAAGAAAAATTTTTTCAGAAAGTAATTTTGATAATAAAAAATAAGGCTGTTTTTTGGAGAAGAATATGGAAATAATAAGAGAGCTTATTCCCTCAGCAAAGCCCTCCTCCGTTGCGCTGGGATATTTTGACGGGCTTCACCGCGGTCATGCTGCCGTAATAGGAGAGGCTGTCGAAAACGGAAGAAAAAACGGTTATATTCCGACGGTGTTTACGCTTTTGCAAAGTCCCCGTACAGTGCTCAGAGGAGAAAAAAGCAACAACATAATAACCCTCGATGAAAAGCTTTCGCTTCTTGAAGACTTCGGTGTGGAGCAGGTATATCTGATAGATTTTGAGGGAATAAAGGATATTACTGCGGAAAGCTTTGTCATTGACGTGATATGCGGGTGCTTTAAGGCAAGACATATAGCCTGCGGCTTCAATTATCATTTCGGCGCGGGGGCAAAGGGAAGCGGCGGTCAGCTTGAAGAAATGTGCAGCGGCTGCGGCGTAACGGTGCTTGCGCGTCCGAGGATAGAAATGGGAGGAACTCCTATAAGCTCAACGAGAATAAGGGCAAGCATAATTGACGGCGATATAGAAGCAGCAAATGCTATGCTCGGAAGAAAATACGGTTTTTGTCTTCCTGTTATACACGGCAGACAGCTTGGCAGAAAATGGGGTACGCCTACGCTTAATCAGAGCTTTCCGTCTGAACTTGTCAAGCCCTGCTTCGGAGTATATGCATCAAGCGTTACCGTTGACGGTAAAAAATACTGCGGCGTTACCAATATCGGAATAAAGCCGACAGTAGGCTCGGACAGTGTTCTGATAGAGACCTGGATGCCTGATTATCAGGGACGGGAGCTTTATAATGAAAGAATAGATGTCCGCCTGCTCAGGCATATCAGAAATGAAAAAAGATTTTCCGATATCGAAAGGCTTAAAGAGGAAATATATAAAAACGGCAGACAGGCAAGG
>CACXDV010000279.1 GCA_902766585.1 uncultured Ruminococcus sp. | reverse complement strand
CAAAGAAAAAAATACGGACAGTTTTTTACAAGCAAGGAAATAGCCGTTTTTATGTCCGGCTTGTTTGTTATACCTGAAAACAAAACCGAGCTGACAATATTAGACCCAGGCACAGGCTCTGGTATTCTCTCGGCTGCCCTGATAGAAAGATTAGCCGAAGGCGGAGTACAGACTGTTCATTTAGTTTGCTATGAAACCGATGATAATATAACGGAGCTGCTGCAGAGCAATCTGGAATATATAAAAGAAAACAGCAGCCTTGTATTTTCTTATGAGATACGCAAAGAAAACTATATCACAAGTCAGGAAAGCGAATATAATCATTATTTGGGTGCTGATGAAAACCCGATGAAATATGATATGGTTATCTTGAATCCTCCCTATAAGAAAATAGCAAAAAATGCTCCCGAAGCACTGGCAATGCCTGATGTTTGCTATGGCGCACCCAATCTCTATTTTCTTTTTGCACAAATGGCATTGTTTGATCTGAAGGATAACTCTGAAATGGTAGCCATCATTCCACGCTCGTGGACTTCCGGCGCATACTTTGAACATTTCAGACAGAGATTTTTGACTGAGTCCAGGATCAGGCATATCCACTTATTTATAAGCAGGGATAAAGTCTTTGAAAACGAAAGCGTATTGCAGGAAACGCTCATCATAAAAGTAGTCAAATCGCAGGAAGCTGCCGAAAGCATCACAATGACAACCTCCAACAGCAACAAGGACTTTGATAACATCACTACTTTTTCTGCTCCATACGATACAGTTGTGTCGGGAGATAATTATTATGTTTATCTCGTTACAAATGAGGACGAGATTAAGGTCATAACGCAGCTCAACAAATGGAGCGATACCCTGCCGACATTAGGTCTTAAAATGAAAACAGGTCTTACAGTTGATTTCAGAAACAGAGAGGTATTGCGGAATACCGAGGAACAATCGGCTGTACCGTTATTCTACTCACAGCATATACAATCTGGGAGAGTGATCTTTCCTATCGGAAAAGAGAACGAGTATATTGTTACAGACCAGTCCGGCTTGCTGCAGAAGAATAAGAATTATCTGTTTGTCAAGCGTTTTACGGCAAAGGAGGAACACCGCCGACTGCAGTGCGGAGTTTATCTGTCAAGAAAGTATTCCTCCTATTCCCTGATAAGCACACAGAATAAGATAAACTTTATTGACGGTGCAGCAGAAATATCGGAATGTGTTGTTTTCGGGCTGTATGTTATCTTTAATTCCACCTTCTATGACTGCTATTATCGGATTCTGAACGGCTCAACACAGGTCAATTCAACAGAAGTCAATTCTATGCCAATGCCGCCTATGAGCATTATTGAAGCAATGGGAAAACAGCTTATAGCTGTAAGGGATATGTCAGAAGATTCGTGCGATACGATTTTAAGGAGCTATTTATGAGTAAGATAGAAGAAGCAAGAAACATACTGAAGGAATTGAATGTACCGGCAAAGCAGCAGTCTGATATGTGCTGTCTTACGCTTTTGGCTATGGCTGATCTGAAGGAACAGGACAGTTGGCACAGTGCAAAAAATGAGTGGATAAGAATACACGATATAATCCGGCTTATAGAACAGTATTACAGTGTAAGTTATGCTGAAAACAGCCGTGAGACTATCAGAAAACAGGCTATACACCATTTCAGAAACGCTGCTTTTATTGAGGATAACGGAAAAGCGACAAACAGTCCCAATTACCGCTACCGCCTGACCGATGAATTTCTTACTTTGATAGGTAATTACGGGACAAGTGAATGGAACGGTCAAAAGGAGCAGTTCCTTTCCTATCACGAAAGTCTTATCAGCATATATAATTCAAAGAGAACCATGCGTAAAATGCCGGTGAAGATAAACGGAGAAGATTTTACCTTTTCTCCCGGCAAGCATAACGCCTTGCAAAAGGCTATTATTGAAGAATTTGCTCCCCGTTTTGCTCCTGATTCGGAATGTCTGTATGTTGGCGACACCATCAAGAAAGATCTGGTTAAGGACACGGGCAAGCTGACCGAATTAGGCTTCTCCATTACCCTACACGATAAAATGCCAGATGTTGTTTTATATCGTGCCGAAAAAGACTGGATTTACTTTATCGAATCAGTGACCTCCGTCGGTCCGATGGAGGCAAAGAGGATAAAAGAAATACAGGAAATGACTGCTGATGTATCCTCCGGCAAGGTATATATTACAGCTTTCCCCGACTTCAAAACCTACAAGAAATTTGCATCTATGCTTGCTTGGGAAACGGAAGTATGGATAGCGGAAATGCCCGACCATATGATACATCTTAACGGAGATAAATTTATCGGTCCGCATAAATAAAAAAGACAGGAACAGCAATCGAGCAATCGAAAGCTGTTCCTGTCCTTTATTTGAAATACTTAGCCCATCGCTTTTTCTTTTCTTTCGGAACACCGTTATCACGCTTTCTTTTTCCCGTCCATATCTCACCGCCTGCTTCTCCTTCACAGATAAATCCGCTTGCTTTCAAACTTGCACCGTTTTCAGACAAAAGTGTGTAGGTGATTATCCTCTTGTATCCCATATCACGAGCAATCCTTGAACAAGCACCGTAAAGCATCGAACAGGCATTATATGTACCGTCAGTGCATAGCCGATATATCTCAAGAGTAAGTCCGTTATCGCAGTAACGGGATACAGGTCTGCCGCAGACAGCAACTCCGACAAGCTTATCGGAATTATAGCAGGATATAGAAAACTTGTGACCGACAGCCTTTTTGTGGTGTCTGTGATGTTGTTTAATAAACTCGTTCGCTTCTTTTAGAGTGATCGGCTTAATCGTCAGTTTAGGGATACTTGAACACTCCCTATGTTCATTATTTGAGTTCATATAAATTCCTTACTCCCTGAACCTGTCCATATTGACCGTAATTGTCATTACGATATGACCGTCAATCAGTGCGTGATCTCTGATAAGAAGCTCTTTGTCAATAAGCCTTTTGACATATTTTCTTATAGTGACAATGCCATCAGGTAAATGCTGACAAATACCACTTACAGTAATGGGCATTTCTCCGTTCAGGTACATATCGTAAACAGTTGCAAAAGTTCCGATTTCTTTCAAAGACAATTGATTGTTGGTTATAAATTTAAGTGGTATTTCAGGATAATCGGAAGTTGCTTGTGTGTTGTTT
>CACXDV010000278.1 GCA_902766585.1 uncultured Ruminococcus sp. | reverse complement strand
TTGTATGTCAATAGAAAAAACAAAAATTTCGTTAATCTTTAAACCATCAATTCACTTATCAGAGCAGAGAATTCAGCAGGATCTTCAACCGGCAATCCTCCGATAAGCCTTGCCTGATCATAAAGGAGTTTGGAATATTTTGCAAGCTTTTCATCATCAAGATTGGAAAGCATTTCCGCGATCGGATGATTTATATTGATTTCAAGAGCCGTACGCGCTTTTATGTCATGAGCGTCGGGCATCATATTAAGCACCTGCGCCATCTCACTCGAAAGCTCTCCTTCACTTGTAAGACAGGCTGCATATGTCTTTAAAGCACCTGTGAATCTTACTTCGGTTACTTTATCGCCTAATACCTCTTTCATCTTTTCAAATGTTGCTTTAGAGTCTTCATTTGCTTTTTTGAGATTTTCTTTCTCTTCATCTGATTCAATATCAAGACTGTCGGCGGCAACATTTACAAAAGACTTTCCGTTATATTCTCCCAACATTTTTACAGCGAATTCATCGACATTATCGGTGAGATAGAGAATCTCATAACCCTTTTCGGATACTTTTTCAGCCTGAGGAAGCATCTGCGCTTTTTCAACGGTCTCTCCGCACGCATAATAGATCTTCTCCTGACCTTCCGGCATCCGTCCAACGTACTCTTGAAGGCTTACAAGCTTTTTTTCGGCAGAAGATACAAACAAAACAAGATCTTTCAGAGTATCTTTATTTGCACCGTAGCCTTCATATAGTCCGTATTTTATCTGAACACCGAATCCCTTCCAGAATTCCTCATATTTTTCACGTTCTTTTTCAAGCAACTTCAATAGTTCGGAACGGATCTTTTTTTCAATAGTTTTGGCTATCAGTTTCAACTGATAATCATGTTGCAGAACTTCTCGTGAAAGATTCAGTGAAAGATCGGCAGAATCTACAAGCCCTTTGACAAAACTGAAATAATCCGGCAGAAGATCGGCGCATTTATCCATTATCAGAACGCCGTTGGAATAAAGTTGAAGTCCTTTTTCATAATTTTTGGTATAGTAATCAAAAGACGGACGTTTGGGAATATAAAGGAGACTGTCGAATGTGGCCGCTCCTTCTGTTTTAGAATGGATCACCTTTATGGGATCCTCATAATCATAGAATTTTTCGTGATAAAAGCTGTTGTATTCCTCATCAGTTATCTCCTTTTTATTTCTGCGCCACAAGGGAACCATGCTGTTGAGAGTCCTGTCCTCTGTAACGGTCTCATATTCCGGAACAGAGTTTTCATCGGAATCATCTGCTTTCTGTTTAGGTCGACTTGTCTCCCAGGACATTTTAATAGGATATCGGATGTAATCGGAATATTTTTTTACAATAGAGGATATCCTGTACTGTTCCAGAAAATCGGAGTAATTTTCGTTTTCCGAATCCTGCTTGATATAAAGCGTAATTACCGTTCCGGCGTTTTCTTTTTCGGCGGGTTCAATATAATAACCGTCTACGCCCTCGCTTACCCAAAGATTAGCGACATCAGAACCGAAGGATTTTGAAAGTACGGTCACTTTATCGGCAACCATAAACGCGGAATAAAATCCAACACCGAATTGACCGATTATTTCAACATCATTCTCAGCAGCATTTTCCTCATTATCCTGACTGTCAGCACTAATTCCACTCTTGAAATCAAGCGAGCCGCTTCTTGCGATGACGCCGAGATTATTCTCAAGTTCATCTGCGGTCATACCGATACCGTTATCTTCGATCTGCAATATTCTGTTTTCTTTATCGACAGAGATTCTTATTTCAAAATCTCCCCTGTTCATATTGACGGAATCATCAGTCAAAGATCTGAAATAAAGCTTGTCAATTGCATCGCTTGCATTAGATATAAGTTCCCTGAGAAATATCTCTTTATGGGTATAAATGGAGTTGATCATCATGTCCAGAAGCTTTTTGGACTCTGCTTTAAACTGTTTCTTTCTCATATTATCACCTTAATCAACAATTATTAGCACTCTATGTTTTAGAGTGCTAATAATATTATAATCTCATTTTCTATAATGTCAATACATTTTTATAAAATAATTTGACTTATTGACATTGTGGCATATGCGTTCAAATCCGGTTGCGCAATATTACCGGAAAGGTATTCATAATATCCCTGAGCACCGACCATCGCTCCGTTATCGCCACATAAAGAAAGAGGCGGAACAAAAAGCTTATACCCTCTTTCCGAGCAGGCCTTTTTGATCTTATTTCTTAAAACAGAATTCGCGGAAACGCCTCCTGCAATGACAACCTTTCCGTCATTAAAACTCTCGCAGGCCAACATAAGGTTATCGCATAATATATCGGAAACAGCACGCATAAAGGATGCTCCTATGTCTTCAACAGGCACGACTTCATCTTTCATTTTACACGAATTGATTGTGTTGATAACGTATGTTTTAATTCCGGAAAAACTGAAGTCCAGGGGGTGACCGTCGACGGATGGGCGAGGAAATTGGAAAGCCTCATCATTGCCGTTTGCGCATTGTTTATCAAGATTTACGCCTCCGGGATAAGGAAGCCCCATAGCTCTGGCAGCTTTATCAAGACACTCCCCCGCGGCATCATCACGCGTTCTTCCCAATATCTCAAAATCCGTATATCCTTTTACTCTGACGATATGACTATGACCTCCGGAAACAACCAATGCGGTAAAAGGTGGTTCAAGGTCTGAATCCGAAAGATAATTCGC
>CACXDV010000277.1 GCA_902766585.1 uncultured Ruminococcus sp. | reverse complement strand
AATCGAGAATGAAAAGTGCAAAGTCAGTTTTGCGGACAAATCTATCATAACCGTGGGACACACGGGGTTAGCTCGCCCCAACTGTACAGGTTGCTGTACTTGAGCGAGAAGCCCCCGCCTCTAAGCGATAGCGTAGGCGGTGGGAGTATGTCACGCTTCTATTCAAATGAATAATAAACTCAGGCAGATGCTATATTCTGCCTGATTTTTTTATTCCCGTAAGCATAAGCCGACAGAAAAAACAAGAACCTGCAGTAAACAAAATCACTGCAGGTTCAAATCATTTTAAGAACGGAGCTTTGCGTCAAATTTCTTTTCAAGAAGCTTAACGACCTTCATAGCACTTGCTTCGATTTCCTCAGACTTGAGCGTTCTGTCATCTGCTCCGATTATAAGACGCGCTGTAACAGATTTCTGTCCTTCGGGAACCTGCTTACCCTTATATTCATCTACAAAGCTTACACTCTTTACTAAGCTGTCATGCTTCTTTGAGGTTTCAATTGCTGATCTGATAGAATCCCACTGTACAGAAGTATCGAACAGAAGAGAAATATCAAATTCAACTGTCGGATATGCTGCCAGATGCTCGAACTGATTTGTTCTTGATTTGAAGGGAACAAGAAGCTCTGTATTGATATCAAAGAGCATTACGGAAAGCTTCTTTATTCCGCATCTGAGGGAGGTTTTCTTGGAAAGCAGACCAACATCTCCGACCTTTGTATTACCTGAATATATGTTGAGCCATACGGTATTATCCGCCCAGCAGGGTTTGTCATCCTTGCGGAACTCAAAGCCCTCCATATGCGTCATACGGGGCATATATTCAAGAATACCCTTTACCTTGCGGAACATATTCTCAATACTCATATTGCTTTCAGCAAATGCGCCTGCAATATGATGTGCCATATAGGGCAGCTTTTCCTCAGGTGAATAGGGGGTATTATAATCCTTGTCTGCAAATATCTGTGCCTCCTCGAAAATTGAGAAGCTGCCGAAATATCTTTCATTCTTTGCAGCAGCCTCACAAAGATTCGGAAGAAGCGAACTGCGGATATATTTTTCATCAGGTGCGGGCGGTGTGCTGAGTTTAAGAGTTTCATCTGTGCTTTCAAGAAGAGCTTCGGCATAGGTATCCTTCATCCAGGGATATGTGAATACCTCCTGCATACCGCAGCGGAAAGCAAGATATTCCTTGATATGCCTTACAAGCTCCACATCAAGCTGATTTATTGCGCCGTCAAATGAAGTCGTGATAGGAGTAGGCTCAAAATTATCATAGCCGTACATTCTTGCGACCTCTTCCATAATATCATCCTTTATGGAAATATCGCCTGTTGAACGCCATGAAGGTACAACAACGTGCATCTTACCCTCAGCAAAGGTTACAGAGAAGCCCATAAGCTCAAGCTTTTCCTTAAGCTCATCATCTGTAAGGTGCTGACCGAGACGCTTTTCAAGCCACTTCATATCAACATCTATCTCATTACAGGAAAGCGGACGGGGATAAAGGTCCTTAAAGCCCGTTACCTTGATTTCGGGATAAAGCTCAGTAAAAAGCTTCATTGCAAAGGACAGTGCCTGATCACAGCGCTGAGGATCAACAGCCTTTTCATATCTTGATGAAGCCTCTGTACGATTGTCATAGCGGAGTGCTGTACGGCGGATGCTGCGTGAATCAAAGTTTGCCACCTCAAGAATGACCTTTGAGGTTTCGGGAAGAATGGAATCCTTGCTTCCGCCCATTACGCCGGCAAGTGCGACTGCACCCTCGCTGTCCGCGATAACAAGGTCATCTGCACAGAGGGATACCTCCTTGCCGTTGAGCAGAAGGAGCTTTTCATCATCACCTGCGGGACGAACAGTGATACCGCCGGAAATATTATCAGCATCAAAGGCATGAGTAGGCTGACCTGTTGCCAGCATGACATAGTTTGTGATATCTACGAGAGCGTTTATCGGACGCATACCTACACGCCAGATACGGCTCTGCATTTTGAAGGGTGAAGGCTTAACGGAAACGCCCTCCATTTTAACTCCTATGTAACGGGGACATTTCTGATCATCCTCTATATCCACGGGGAAAACATCCACAGCTTCATCGGGTACATATTTTTCGACAGGCTTAAGCGGGAGCTTATAAAGCGCGGAAAGCTCACGGGCTATTCCGTAATGTCCCCAGAGGTCGGGACGGTTTGTCATTGATTTATTGTCAATTTCTATGATACAGTCATTCAGATCAAGAGCATCTGCAAGATTTGTTCCGGGCTCTGCGTCAAATGCGGACAGATCGGCGATCATAGCCTCCTCTGATGCAGGAAGAAGATCTGCAAGTCCTATTTCTGAGGACGCGCATATCATGCCGTAGCTTTCTACACCGCGGAGCTTTGCGATACCTATTTCTACAGGATCGCCCTCGCCGTGCCATCTTACTACTGCGCCGGGGCAGGCAACAGCCACCTTCATGCCGGGTTCAAGATTCTTTCCTCCGCATACGATGACCTTTGTCTCACCGCCGATATCCGTATTGCAGATACGGAGCTTCTGTGCATTGGGATGAGGAAGCACCTCAACTATACGTCCTACGATTATATTTTTAAACTGCTCTGCAAGATAGGTAACGTCTTCGACCTCAACGGTAGACATGGTAAGGTCATATGCTAACTTTGTCATGTCAATATCCTTGGGAAGCTCAACGTAATCTCTTATCCAATCGAGAGATAATTTCATGGTATAAAAACCGCCTTTCGAGATAAATATGATTTATATTAATGGAACTGCTGCAGGAATCTCAGGTCTGCGCTGTGGAACAGACGAACATCATCCACGCCGTAGCGCATCATTACCAGTCTGTCAAGACCGATATTCACATAGAATCCGGTAAATTCATCAGGATCAAGACCTGCTGCGCGGAGTACATTCGGGTGAGGCGTACCGCCGGGCATTACCTCTATCCATCCGACATGCTTGCAAACGCTGCAGCCCTTGCCGCCGCATACAAGACAGCCCATATCTATCTCAAAGCCGGGTTCAACAAAGGGGAAGAAGCCGGCGCGCATCCTTACGGGTACATCACAGCCGAAAACCTTGGAAAGTATGCTTTTTATCATTACCTTACCTGCTGTGAAGGTGAAATCACGGTCAACGATAAGAGCCTCATACTGATAGAAAGCTCTTTCATGGCGGGCATCGGTAGTTTCGTTGCGGTAAACATGACCGGGATAAACAAAGCGGTAAGGGGGCTTGTGTGTCTGCATATAGCGCACACTTCCTCCTGTCAGATGAGGACGGAGGCAAAGCTTTTCATTTGCATTACCCTTGTCGTGTCCCTCGAGCCAGTATGTATCCATGCTTTCGCGGGCAGGATGATTCGGCGGGAAATTAAGGTTGTCGAAGGCATACATTTCGCTTGTGATATCGTCCTCCTGAAATACCTCAAAGCCCATTGAACGAAAAGCGTCATTCAGGTCATAGCACATCTGTGTTATAGGGTGCAGACCGCCGCACTGAGGAGCAAAGCCCGGTACTGTACAGTCAAAGTCAGCGGGAACTGCTGCTGCCTGGAGCTTTATTTCCTCTCTTTTATTTTCGATAAGCTCAGAAAGCTGATTTTTTACTCTGTTCACTGCCTGACCGATTATCGGGCGCTGTTCGGGCGCAAACTTCGGCAGCTCTTTCATAAGAGATGTCAGCGCGCCCTGTTTTCCAAGTGCAGACACCTTAACAGCTTGTAATTCTACCTCGCTTTTTGCAGAAGCTATTTTTTGTTCCATCTCCTGCAATATAGCCTGAAGCTTTTGATCCATAAATTTTCCTCCTAAATATTCCGTTTTTTACCATATAAACTATATTTTCAAAATAGTCTGAACATTCATATTATACCCCCGCACCACCAACTTGTCAAGCGTGCGGCGGAGTGCCCCCGCGGTCAATTCGGCGCAGTCCCTGCGCTCTGTTGTTCGCGGCGCGGTGCCCGCGCTGTCGGTTCGCGCCTGCCTGCCGGCAGGCAGGCTTTAGTTCAGTAGTTGTTCTGCTTCTATTGCGCGAAAAAACTTCTACATTATTTCAAGTTCAGTTATGGGTTAAGCTGATTCTTT
>CACXDV010000276.1 GCA_902766585.1 uncultured Ruminococcus sp. | reverse complement strand
CTGATGCGTTTCTTATCGAAGTCAATTGCAGTGATCTTAACATTTACCTTCTGACCAACGGAAAGAACGTCCTCAGGCTTCTCGATTCTCTCGTTTGAGATCTGTGAAACATGGATAAGACCGTCAATACCGTCAATGATCTTGGCAAATGCACCGAACTGAGTAAGACCAACGATCTCTACCTCACAGTCGGTTCCTACAGGATACTTATTCTTAAGTATCTCCCAGGGATTATCCTCAGTCTTTTTGTAACCAAGTGAAATTTTACCCTTCTCACGATCAAGAGATTTGATATATACCTCAACCTCATCGCCGATATTAACGATTTCTGAAGGATGCTTGATTCTGTTCCAGGAAAGCTCGGAAATATGTACCATACCGTCAATACCGCCGATATCTACAAATGCTCCGTAAGATGTAAGGGATTTAACAACGCCGTTGTATACCTTACCCTCTTCTGCATTAGCCCAGAATTCCTCTTCCTTCTTCTTGCGCTCATCGTCAAGAACGGAACGGATAGAACCTACTGCTCTTCTTCTGTTGTTTCTTCCCATTGTCTCAATAATACGGAAATCTACTTCTGTTCTTACAAGGCTCTCAAGATCAGCGCCTCTGTTAGCAGAAGCCTGTGAAGCAGGAATAAATACTCTGATACCGTTGAAAAGAACGATAACACCGCCCTTATTCACTTCTGTTACAACACCATGAAGAACGGTCTTGTTCTCATAAGCATCAACGATATCGTCCCAGCCCTTCTGAGCATCAAGGATCTTCTTTGAAAGAAGAATTGTGCCTTCCTGATCGTTGGTCTTCATAATGATGAGATCAAGCTCATCTCCGACCTTTACAAGATCCTCAGTTTTGGCATTGGGATCATTTGAAAGCTGTTCAAGCGGTATAATACCGGTCTGCTTCCTGCCTACATCTACGCGTACCTCTGTGGGAGTTACGCCAACAACAACACCGTGTACCCTTCCGTTTGTATTATAGCTCTGCATTGACTCTTCAAGGAGCTCTGCAAAGTTTTCATCTTTGCTTTCTTCAAGATTTTTGATTTCGTCTGACATTTTTACCAGAACCTCCTTTATTATGCTTGCCGGGGTAGATGCACCGGCTGTAATGCCAATCCTCGCTGCCTTTTTAGCGGCTGATAACGGAAGCTCATCGGCGGTTTCTATCAAATAGGTCTGCTCACATTTTGCTTTGCAAATATGATACAGCTTATTTGTATTTGAACTGTGACGACCGCCTATCACTATCATTAAATCTGATTCCCCCGCCAGAAGCTCTGCTTCAGACTGCCTATCAGATGTGGCACTACATATTGTACCAAATATTTTCGTATTTGTACATAGTTTTTGCAAAACTTTTAAAGAATTTTTCCATTCTTTTATGTCAAAAGTGGTCTGTGCAACAACACATAACACTTTTTCTTTTAATTGTTGATTATTATTGAGCAAATTCTCCAATTCGCCTTTGTTTTTAAATGTATAATATTCTCCGCTGCAATATCCGATTATTCCCTTGACTTCAGGATGATCGGGATCTCCGGCTATAAGTATGGTCTCCCTTGCCGCTGAATGCTCTGCAACGATCTTATGAATTTTTAAAACAAAGGGACAGGTTGCATCTTCGTATTTTATTCCAAGTTCCTTTATCCTGCCCATAACATCGGCAGATACTCCATGTGAACGGATCACAAGCGTTTCTCCGTTCTTAACATCCTCAGGCAGATCAGCAATTTTTACACCATCCTCTGCCAGCCTTTCGACCATCTGCGGATTATGAATGATCGGTCCTAATGTGTAAACACTTTTTCCTTCAGAGACCAATCTCTCTACTATGCTCACTGCGCGGCTTACTCCAAAGCAGAAGCCGGCTGTTTTGGCTACTTTAATCATTTAAGATCAATCTCCCTCAGACTTTGAATTTCAGACATGATACGGCGAGCGGCAGTTCTGTATACTTCAGGTCCTGCTTCCCCATTAAGACCTAATTCCTCAGGTGTCAACGGTTTTCCGAAGCGTATCTTTACTCTTTGGAATACTTTTATCTTTTTGTTTTTCGGAGTAATGCATACAGGTATTACTGTTGCCTTCATCTGATGCGCGATAATAGCTGCACCTGATTTTGGTCTGAGAAACTCTCCGGTCTTTGATCTTGTACCCTCAATGAAAATACCAAGCATCTTTTCATCTTTTATGATGCTTTCAGCCATTTCAATTGCCTTGCCGTCTCCTGCACCTCTTTCTACAGGAAATGCTCCAAGCTTTCTGATCAATGCGCCAAAGAATTTGTTCTTAAAAAGCTCCGCCTTCGCCATGTAAAAGATCTGGCGCTTCTGTGAAAGTGCAAGCAAAACAGGATCGAAATTTGACAGATGATTGGAGCATAGAATAAATCCGCCGTTTTCCGGAATATTCTCTCTGCCGTTCACCTTAAAAAAGAACAAAAGCTTAAAAATCGGATACAACAGATACCATCCGAAGGAATATAAAGCGCCCCTTTTCATTTCAGTCTCTCCTTTATAACCGAAATAACACTTTCGATAGACTGCAAAAGATCAAGCTCTGTTGTATCTATTGTAACAGCGTCATCTGCCGCCTTCAACGGAGCTGTCTCCCGCGTCATATCATTATGGTCTCTCTTTATTATATCCTGTAAAATACTATCATAATCACCGTCAATACCTTTTTCTTTGAGCTGAAGAAATCTTCTCATAGCTCGTGACTCGGAAGATGCTGTAAGAAAAATTTTTACATCAGCACCTGGAAGTACAACTGTACCGATATCTCTTCCATCCATAATAACATTATTGGTTTTAGCAAATCCCCTCTGAAGCTCCAGAAGATATGCTCTTACCTCCGGAATAGCGGAAACCTTTGATGCTGACATTGAAACTTCTTCCGTTCTGATCAAACCGGAAACATCTTCATCATCAAGAAACATTCTCTGCTCACCGTCAATGAATTTCAGATCAATTTTAATTTGACTAAGAACCGGAATGACCTTTTCAGTATCAGAACAGTCTATCCCTTTATTAATACAGGAAAGTCCTATAGTGCGATATAAGGCTCCCGTATCAATATAAATGAACCCAAGCTCCGCGGCGGCAGTCCTTGCGATAGTGCTTTTTCCGGCACCAGCGGGACCGTCTATTGCTACTGCGACCATGTTTATTCCTCCAATATTTTGATTTAGGTGGTGTACAAAAACATAATTATTATAGCAGATTTAAAGCCGAATTACAAGTTTTTAAATAATTTTATTAGCAAACGTAAAAAAATACGCATAATATAGTATTGAATTGATAAAGAACAAGCTTTATCAGGAAACATAATACGAAACGGAGTGATCGTAACGGAAAAAACAATATACTCGGATCTGTCAAAGCTTCCGATAGGTTCAAATGCAATTGTTACCGGACTTCCTGATGACAGGTCATTCTGTCGAAGACTGCTTTCACTTGGACTGACAACGGGAGGCAGTATTGTTTCAGCATTTAAAGGTCCGTTCAATGATCCTGCGGCATTTCTCTTTAAAGATACCCTTATTGCTCTGCGCCTGACAGATGCCGCAAAAATAAAAATTTCTTACAAAACGGAGGGAGAGCATGAATAAGAAAATTCTGCTTGCGGGTAATCCTAATGTAGGTAAAAGTACAGTTTTTAACGCGCTGACAGGAATGAAACAGCATACCGGCAACTGGACAGGCAAAACAGTTGAAACATCAGCCGGACATTTCAGCTATAAAGACTGCGAATTCGATATTCTTGATCTTCCCGGCATTTATTCACTTATTACCTCTTCAAGAGATGAACGCGCTGCTCTTGCCGCAATAAAAAGGGAGGACTATCAATGCATAGTGATCGTTGCTGATGCCTGCGCCCTTCGTAAAAACCTGTATCTTATCCTGCAAATAATTGAAATCACCAATAAAGCTGTACTGTGCCTTAATATGGCAGAACAGGCGCAAAAGCAAATGATCAAAATAAATAAAGAAGTTTTGTCTGATATGCTTGGTATTCCCGTAGTAATGACGGAGGCAAGAAAAAAGAAGGGGCTTTCAGAGCTTAAGGAAACTATATACAGAACAGTTACAGAGAAAACCAATACTTCCCCGTTCATGCTTAAATATGATGATACAGCTGAATCTGCAATCAACGAAATTGAAAAGCTTCTATCTGAAAAGGGTATAAAAAATACCAGGGGAATTGCAATACATATGATCGAAAATTCCGCCGGATATGAAAACAAAGCTTTTGAGTATTCAGAGGATCTGTCACAAAAAATTTCAGAGGCAAGGATCCGCTTCTCCGAAAAAATTTATAATAATACAGTCAAAGCAGATAAAAAGCTTTATCTGCAAAAAAGAACAAAAGCAGACAAAATGATCTGTTCCCGTTTCCCCGGAATTGCTATCATGCTTCTGCTTTTTGCTCTGGTAATATTTCTTACTGTAACCGGAGCCAATTATCCCTCTCAAATGCTTTCATATTTATTTGAAAGCATTGGAAATCAGCTTCGTGAGCTGCTGAATAATTCTTTCATTCCTTCATGGCTTTCCGGACTTCTGATGGACGGAATTTATCTCACTCTTACAAATGTTATAGCAGTTATGCTGCCTCCAATGGCAATATTCTTTCCCCTGTTTGCTATACTTGAAGACATAGGATATCTTCCGAGAGCTGCTTTTATCCTTGATCCGTTCTTTAAAAAAGCAGGAACAAACGGAAAACAAGGTCTTACAATGATGATGGGGCTTGGCTGTAATTCGTGCGGAATAACCGGCTGCCGGATCATCGGAGATGATGCTCAAAGAAATATTGCCATACTTACAAATAATTTCATTCCGTGCAACGGCAGATTCCCTGCCCTGATAATGATAGTAACAATTTTCTTTTCAGGAACTTTTCCATTTGTTTTAAGCTCATTATTCAGCTCGGTTATGCTGCTAATAATTATTATGTTCAGCGCAGCAGTTTCTCTTGCCGTGACAAAGCTCTTATCGGTAACTCTTTTTAAAACAAAAAACAGCAGCTTCATTCTTGAGCTTCCCGAATACCGTATGCCTCAGTTCGGCAAAACTATTCTTCGGTCTGCTGCAGATAAAACTGCTGTTATTACGGGAAGGGCTATAACGGTTGCCGCTCCCGCCGGCGCTGTAATATGGCTGCTGACTAATTTCAGTATATCAGGCAAGCCTGTTACAGATTATATCGTGGATTTTTTGTCACCCTTCGGCGCGATCATGGGACTCGATGGTGTGATTCTGACTGCGTTTATTTTAGGTTTTCCGGCTAATGAGATCGTACTTCCGATAATGCTCATGTTTTATACAAAAAGCAGTATTCTTACAGAAACAGGCTCGGCAGGTCATCTTTTTAATATTCTGTCGGCAAACGGCTGGACTGTAAAAACTGCTGTTTGTATGCTTATTCTGACACTTATGCACTATCCATGCTCCACCTCATGCATCACCGTAAAAAAGGAAACAGGAAGCATCAAGCTTTGCCTGCTTTCCATACTGATTCCGACCTTATGCGGAATAATATGCTGCATAGCCGTTAATATGCTGATGTCGCTTATGGGCTTTTAATCGTTGAAAACAAGGTCTATTGTCTTACCGTCAAAGCCACATTCGGCATTTTCAAAAATATCGGCAGCGGCTGATATTCCCTCCTCCGGAAATTCTACCGCCGGACTGAAATGAGTAAGCCACAGCCTCTTTACGGATGCCTTTACAGCAAGCTCGGCAGCTTCTTCATAAAGCATATGTCCGGTAAGCTTTGCCCTTTCAAGCTTATCAGGCGAATAATAAAGCCCCTCGCAGATAAACAGATCTGAATTTTTTGCATTTTCAATTATACTGTTTACAGGTCTTGTATCTGTACAGTATGTTACCTTTATACCTTTCCTGTCACCGTCGGATACCATATCATAGGTGTAAATCTTATCGTTATACATCACCTGACCTGTTTTCTGTAACGGGTTCCATAAGTTCTGCGGAATTGAAAGAGCTCTTGCCTTCTCAACATTAAATTTTCCGATTCGCGGCAGATAAAACGAATAACCTAAACATTCAACTCTGTGCCTGACCTTAAAGGGTGTTACCGTAAATCCGGCTTCTTCAAAGGGTTCAGGCTCTGTAAGTTCTCTGAATCTTATCTCAAACGGAAGCGCCGGAGCAATTACACAAAGGCTTTTTACTATTCTTTTTATACCCTTTGGACCGGCTATAGTCAAAGGCTCTACCCTTCCTTCATTTCCTAATGACAAAAGAAAGCCCGGAAGTCCTGAAATATGGTCTGCATGAAAATGGGTAATGCAGATAAGATCGACTGGCTTTATCCTGCAACCCGCAAATTTTACTGCGACCTGAGTTCCCTCACCGCAGTCTATCAGAACTGAATGACCTTCACAGCTGATAATACAGGTACTGAGCCAGCGTTCCTTTGTCGGCATCATTCCCCCTGTACCGGGTAATGTCACTCTCAGCATCAGTTTTCCTCCTTTTCCTCACCAAATAATCCTTCGCATATCCTTTCAAATTCTTCATATGTCAAAAGACAATTCAAAACATCAAGCAGAGAATTTGAGGATAAATGCTCCGGCAGTCCAAGCTCCTTTTTTAGTCTGTTTCTTCTTTCTGAGGAATTTTCACCGCCGTTCAGACCAAAAAGAAAAAGGTCTGTCTTTGTTATAGACTGCTCCTGCTGTCTTAATCCCTCAGTTACCGTACAATTTACGCCGGATGCGGATATTGCCTTTCTGAGTATCTCCTCCGAAAGCCCCTCAACGCCAAGCTTTCCCTCCTTTGAGGGCTTATCCTTTCGCCTTTCCTTTCCGAAAATATCAGGTATATATGCATGGCGTATCTTATCCTGCGGTACTGTGCCCTTTAAAAAATTTCTTATGACAAAGCCTGCTCCGTCACTGTCTGTAAGGATCAATATTCCTCTTGTTTCGGCAAGCCGGCGGATAAGCGCCTGCTTTTCCTTGTCCTTGAATACCCTGAAGCCCTCTGTCGTGATTATCAGACCGTCAATAAAACCTGAAAGCTTTATTTTGTCATATTTTCCTTCAACTATAACTGCTTCTTCAATTTTTATCATAGATTACCACCCTTTTCGACAATCAGAAGAAGCTTTGCTATCATTGTTTCAAGCAGCACCTTATAATCACTTCGGGTGCTTTTCAGCTTGATATCTGTTTCAAGAATAACCTGTAGTATCTCTCTTAATGCTTCGGTAGAATACTTACGCACATTATTGGCAGCATTTTTCAGAACAAATTCTCTTCGTCCGTATTTGAAATCAGACGCGACCTCCGAAATGCTTTTTCCAGCCTCCGCTGCTGCGCGCATTCGGTACATATCAACAAATGCAGAACTCAGTACAGACAGGATTATCTCAGGTTTTTCATTCTGCTCAAACAGAAAATGGAGCTGGCGGTATGTGGAATTGAAATCATTTCTTGTAATATAATCGGAAAGAGAATATATTCTCGCTTCGGTATTCTTAACACATAGCCTGCGTATCATATCCTCTGTTATTATTTCACCGTCCGCAAAGGCGCACAGCTTATTTATTTCATTTTTCAGAGCAGTCATATCTGTTCCGACATTTGAGATTATCTTTGCGGCATTCATCTGGGACAGTTTGCACTTATTCCACTCAGCCCATGATACAAGCTGTCTTTCAAGCGCCATATCTCCCGGCTTTTTCAGTTCAAGTACCGTTCCTGCCTTCTCTGCCATGGAAACAAATTTGCTAAGTTTTCCTGAACCTTGTTTTTTGCCCGTATCCTTCTTTCCGGCGGGATCATATGTGGGCATGGTAAATATGAGTACGGTGGTTGATTCAAGATTTTCACAAAAGCTCTCAAGCTCCTTAAAATCTCCGTCACTCAATCCGTTTATATCATAATCCTTAACAACAACACATATATATTCTGTCATCATAGGCAATCTGTCGGCTGCGGCGCATATGCTTTCAAGTGATGCATCACTGTCAAATACAAAATAATCAAATTCGGAGGGTTCTTCTCCTGCTACTTTATTTATAAGCGCCTCCGTATACTTTTTTACAAGATACTTTTCTTCTCCGTAAATAAGATACAGGCTTTTCAAATTACGGGACAATACTTCCTTTTTAAAATCCTGTTCATTCAGTTTAGCCAATATCCTTCCCTCCCCTTTTTAATTCTGTTATCACCGTATACTCTCAGATAATAATTTCCCTTTCCTGAAATGTATACTGTATTATCCGAAACAGCGCCGGTATTTGTTATACCTTCGTATCCGGAAATTATAATATTCTCAGATTTGATAAGCTTTGCGTTTTCGAGCGTTCCGCCTTCAATAAAATAATCGGGCTTATGCCATTCCTCCGGAACCTTCTCACAGTCTGTTCCGCCCTCACATACAAGAAATGAAGTATTTGCAAGCTTAAAATAAAAGCATGAACAGCCCTTTGTCTTATACACCAGAATATCACAGGCATTATACCTTACAGTCACAATTTCAGATTCCTTGCTGCTGCTGTAAAATATCTCCCTGCTGTTCTGCATTGGCAGTCTCCTTTCAGCAGAATAGCCCTCCTCATCATATACATGAAGCCTGTATACATCATAATTTTCGAGCAGATATCCCGCATAACGTGTACAGCGGTTATATTTGTCGAGCATAAGCATATATCTTATCTGTTCCGTACCCATCTTATCAAGATAACCTTTTATCATAGAACCCTTGCGGCTGTCTCCGCCACATGACAGAACAAGAACATCTCTGTCTGTTGACATCATCATTGTAAGTCCGCTTCCGCAGTCAAGAACAGAGACCTTTACGCTTCCGCTTTTTACTATACGCTCAAAAGCCGCGCCTGCACAAAAATTACTTATGAGCATTACAATGCACAGTATAACAAGTGTATATCTTTTTCCTTTCCATATTATAAACATGAACGTAAGCATAACAAGGGAAATCGAAATACACCATGGTACAAATTGCGTAGACAAAACCATCTGAGAAAACGGAAGATTCGTTACAACCTCTACAACTGATAGAATATATGTAATAAGCCATTTGCACGGTATTGACAATAATCCCGCTATCAAAGACAAATAGCCCGTCATTCCTGTCAGAACCATAAAGAGCGAAATGAATATCAGCAGCGTAACCGCGGGACTTACAAGAATATTTGTAATTATTCCATACGGAGAAAATGTTTTGAAAAAAATCAATACAACAGGTATTGTCAAGGCGGAGGCGCTCAAAGGCACCGTTATCATAACAAGTACAGTATCAAACGGCTTTTTCAGCTTCTTCTTTATTCCCTCAGTCTTTTTATAAACAGGATAAAAATGCCTGTCAACCTTTATGAACATTTTTTCATTCCAAAGGCTGATACCAAGAGTAGCTGAAAATGATAGTATAAATCCTATATCAAGAGCTGTATATGGATTAAGGAAACATAAAATCGCCGCTGCTATGCTGAGAGATGTCAATGAATCGTTACTTCGTATCATTGACTTTCCGAAAAGAAGAATGATCTGCATTATACCGGCTCTTACGACCGATGGAGTAAATCCTGCAACAGCCATATACATAAAGACAAAAACTGTACTTACAAAAGCTGCTGTACGCTTTCTGCCGAAAAAAAGCATTGAAAGCAGACTGACCATGATCTCTGTTATTACTGCAAGATGAAAGCCTGAAACAACTATAATATGTGAAATACCGGCTGTTCGGAAGCCTTCCTTATCTTCACTGCTTAGAGCAGTCTTATCACCGAGAAGTATAGCTCCTGTAATTGAAGCCTCTCTTTCAGGAAGAAAGCGGTCTATTGTTTCAAGCATTTTTCTTCGGGTAATCAAGGCATAATAGTACAGCGGTTTATTTCCTTCATTATGATAAATCCTTATTGTTTCATTCCTGTCTATATATCCCGATAAATAATTTCTTCTGGAAATATTGTAGTAATAATAGCTGTCATGCTCCGGAGTATAAAGCTCCGCTGCCGCATATATCGTATCAAACGGCTCTGCATCAAGCTTTTTTGAATAAGACAGAAGTACGGTAGTGTTCTGTATACAGTCATTCGCTTCAATACGGGAAGTATTTATCTTGTAATAATATTTGCCGTTCTGCTTATAGGGAAGTTCACATAGTTCACCTGTAATATACGCTTTCTGTCCGTAAAGCTTTTCTGTCGGCTCAACATAAGCAGAAGCAAAAAGCAATACCCAGATAACAGAAACAATAGCGGCAGCGCATATAGCTGTCATATATCCTGATTTTCTGAG
>CACXDV010000275.1 GCA_902766585.1 uncultured Ruminococcus sp. | reverse complement strand
GTTGGCAACTATTTCTCTGAGGAAAATATCCTTGTCGGAATAGAGCCATTTTTTGATTATCGGAAACAGATTTTCCGAATCAACTTTGATTTGTCCTTCACGTTTCATGAAAAAAGACCTCCAAAAATAATATAAATATTTTTTATCAGCGCTTTTTGTACAACGATCAATCCTCGTTGTTACCGGAAACGCTGCGTTCCAGCCATTGCTGATATGTCATAAGGACCTTGCGGGGCTTAGCGCCTTCATGCGGTCCGACGATACCAAGCTGTTCCATTTCATCAATAAGTCTTCCAGCTCTTGCATAGCCGAGACGGAAGCGGCGCTGCAGCATAGAGGTAGAAGCCTGACCGGCTTCGACAACGCATTTAATGGCCTCCTCCATCATCGGATCAAGATCTCCGTCGGCATCTTCGCCGCCTGCGGTATTTTCAGGAAGTGCATTGCGCTCGATCTCATCAATAACATCCTTATCATATTCAACGACCTCAGATTTTTTAATGAAGTCTATAATGTTTTCTACTTCGGTATCATCAACAAAGCAGCCCTGTATTCTGACGGGCTTAGTGATACCGATAGGGGAGTAGAGCATATCACCCTTTCCGAGAAGCTTATCGGCGCCACCCATATCAAGAATAGTTCTTGAGTCGGTGACGGTCTTAACGGCAAAAGCGATACGGCTCGGAACATTGGCTTTGATAAGACCTGTGATAATGTCAACAGATGGACGCTGTGTAGCTATAACCAGATGCATACCCGCTGCACGCGCCATCTGAGCGAGACGGCAAATGGATTCCTCGACTTCCTTTGAGGCAGCCATCATAAGATCGGCAAGCTCGTCAATTATAATAACTATCTGAGGCATTTTTTTAAGCTTAACGGGTTCTTTTTTCTCCTCAGTTTCCTCGGTATCATTTTCATTAAGCTCTGACTGAGCCTGAGCAAGCATTTCATCCTCTTCAAAGGTGCGTTCATTGTCATTAAGAGGTGCTTCGTCATTCTCATATACTTCGTTCTGCAAATTCTGTTTATCTACAAAACGGTTATAGCCGTGAATATCGCGGACATTAAATTCCGCAAAGGTCTTGTATCTGTTCAGCATTTCATTCACCGCCCAGTTAAGAGCGCCTGCCGCCTTTCTCGGATCGGTTACAACAGGTACAAGCAGATGAGGTATACCGTTATATACACCAAGCTCAACGACCTTAGGATCGATAAGCAGTAGTTTGACATCATCAGGACTTGCTTTATATAAAAGACTGACGATCATAGAATTGATACAAACGGATTTACCGGAGCCGGTAGAGCCGGCGATAAGAAGGTGGGGCATTTTGCTCAGGTCTGCGAGAGTGATCTTACCGGTTATGTCCTTACCCAGAACAACGGTAAGGTTGCTTTTTGAATTTTGAAATTCCTTTGATTCTACAAGCTCTCTCATTTTGACGAGGCTGACGGTTTTATTCGGAACCTCAATACCGACAGCATTTTTTCCGGGGATAGGAGCTTCTATTCTAACACCCATAGCAGCGAGGTTCATGGCGATATCATCGGCAAGGTGTGTTATTTTACTGATCTTAACACCGGAAGCGGGCTGAAGCTCAAAGCGTGTAACGGAAGGTCCCTTGCAGATATTAACTATGCTTGTCTGAACGCCGAAGCTTTTAAGTGTTTCTACAAGACTCTGACCGAGCTGATTCAGTTCAAGAGAAATATTATGTTCATCCTCCGGCGGCTGCGGTTCAAGCAGGGTAAAGGGGGGCTTTATATAATTTCCGCTGACAAATGAATTTGCAGCGGGTTCAATGCTCTTTTCCTGCTGAGCAGCGGGTTTTGGAGCCGGTTCCTTAACTGCAGACTTAGACTTTGGCTGTTCCGGCAAGGGCTTTTTTACGGCAGGTACCGGAATAGATGTATCTGCCTGTAAAAGCGCGGGAGGGGTAGCAGGAGGAGCTGCCGGAATTTCGGTTATCGGCGGGATAATATCATTTATTTCCTCCGGAACATTTTCGGGTTTCTTTTTCTTTGGTTTAGCGGCAGAAGAATCGGTGCCTTGTTTTTCTTGACCTTGAGGAGTATAGAAGGGAGTATTCTTGATTTTTGTCAGCCCATCGTCGGGAACCTTTTTTTTCATTTTTTTCTCGACCTGCTGCTTTATATATTCTTCTCTTTCCTTTTGATGCTCTTCTTCCCTTATTTCCTGTTGTCTGCGGCGTACCTCTTGTCTGATAGTACGCTTGTCGCTGATATGTTCATTAAGATTCTGAGCTGGCTTTCTTATCGTATCGACAAAATTGGAAAGCAGCATATCAAGTGTAAAGAACAGCGAAATGAGGAATGCTGCGCCTGATATCAGTCCGCCGCCAACGGAGCCGAACAGATTTATCAGAGGTATTCCGAGCAGACCTCCGAGAATACCGGGTGCAAAAATATTGTTGACTGCATATTCTGCACAGGTTCCGAGTCCGGTTAAATATTGGTCATAGGCAATATTATCACCGGAAAAACAGCATATTGATGTAGACAAAAGAAATATTGATAATGACAGCATGAAGGTTTTCAGCTTGAAGTGATATGTAGGATCATCCTGAATATTCTGATATGCACAGAAAATAAGCACACCGGGAATAAACAAGCCGAAAATGCCAAACAGACCGACATAAAGCTTATGGACAGAGTTCCAAAGATTTTCTCCGGAAAGAAAGAAGACAAACAGAAGCAGAGCGCTGATAAGAAACTGTACTATGGCGATGAAAAATCTTTTTCTCTGATATTCCCATTCCTCCTTAGCTGATTTTTTATTATTGGCAGCCGGCTTCTTTTTTGCTGTGGATGATTTCTTAGCAGCAGCTTTGCTTTTAGATTGGCTGCTTTTCTTTTTTGCGGGTTTTCCTGCCATAATGTCACCTCCGGATAATGAATATTATCGGGCAACAAATCAATGCTGCCCGATACTTGAATACTCAGAATTGAAGAGCCATATCAGGGTGGAAAAGGTTTGAACCTGTGGTAAGCTCAGCAATACTGATAATAGTTACTATAAGACCGATTATTGCGGTATAAAGGATAAAAATATACATCCTGTCCGTTTTAAGGAGCCATTTGAAAAGCTTGATAGCAAAGAAGCCGACAACAGCAGCTACTATCATACCGAGAATTACCGGGAGATAGTCTATTGTTACCGCCTGTCCGTCATCCGGGAACAGAGCATCCTTGCTTTCGAGAATAGCAGCCGCAACAATAGCGGGAGTACCGAGGATAAATGAATAATCGAGAGCGGTTTGTTTGTTTATGCCTCTAAGCTCACTTGCGGCAAGAGTGGAGCCTGAGCGTGAAATTCCGGGAAAAAGAGCTGCAAAGCACTGTGTAATACCGACAACAACAGCGTCTGCAATATTGTATTTTCTTCTTCCCGCGCCACCCTTGCGGACGATACCCTTTTTCTTATATTCTTCGGCAGTTTTTTTGTTTTTAATATCTCCGACGAAGAGCAGGAGACTTGTTGTCATAAGCGAAAGACCAACTACGATAAAATAACCGCTTTTTGCGAACAGGTCGCCGAGATCCTTAAGCTTCATATCCGTTCCGGGAATGGGAAGGAATAATAGGAAAAGGGGGAGAAGACCGATAATGACCATCATTACCATATTTCTCTGGGGATTCATTTTAGACCATTTGAATTTGCCTGTAAAAATATCCTTCATCATCAGCCCGAATTCCTTCAAAAGGCTGATAATGAGTTTGATATATACGCCGACTACGGCTGCCAGCGTACCGATATGGAGCATTACCGAGAAAAAAAGGTTATCCTCGGTCATACCGAAGATATGCTGAGTTATTGCGAGATGACCGCTGCTGGAAACAGGCAGAAACTCAGTCAGTCCCTGAATAATGCCCTGGACGATTGCACTTAGAATATCCACTGTTATGTACCCTCCTGTTGTATTCAATATCATCTGTCCTGTGAGGGACTGATGATATTGCTTTTTGACATCGGAAAAATATATTCATCCGATACTGTAAATATGAATACACCGTTATGGTTTTTTTCTTGATGCTTTCTTTTTCGGCTTTCTTGCCTTGTCGATAAGAGAATACAATTCAGAAAGAGCATCATCAAGATTGCCGATATTTCCGATAATACCTTCGTTTACAGCGTCGGTGCCATCGAGGATCGTACCGATATCCATTACAAGCTCATTTGTGTTCATGGCAAGCTCATTGTAACGCTCTGCGGAAACAGAGGAATGTTCGGTAACGAATGAAGTGATCCGGCTTTGCATACGCTGAAAGTATTCAAACGCCTGAGGAACGCCGAGCATAAGACCGTTCATTCTTACAGGGTGAATTGTCATTGTAGCGCTTTTTGCGATAAATGAGCTTTTAGCAGCTACTGCGATCGGAACGCCGATAGAATGACCGCCGCCTAAAACGAGAGAAACGACCGGCTTTGTAATGCCTGCGACAAGCTCTGCTATAGCAAGACCGGCTTCAACATCTCCGCCCACAGTATTGAGAATAATGAGCAGACCGTCTATCTGTTCATTTTGCTGAGCAGCGACGAGCTGAGGAATGATATGCTCATACTTTGTGGTTTTATTCTGAGGGGAAAGGATATAGTGACCTTCGATCTGTCCTATAATTGTAAGGCACTGTACCGTGTAAGCCCCGCTTACAGAAATGATCGAGCCTGTGTCGAGTATTAAATCGGAATTTCTTTTTAATTCCGCTGTTTCATCTTCCGTTTCGGCAGTCCTGTCGGGATAATCGGCAGGTTCATAAACGGTGTTTTTCAATTTTTTGCTGTTTTTCATATTATCAAGCCTCCATGCAATAATTATTTGCATTTTGGCATTACAGCATACATTTTAGTATAGCATTTTTAAAATATTTCTTCAAGTCATTGGGGCATTATTTTTTAGAATTTGCGTTTTTTTCCTGATTATGTCAATAGCGGAGCATTTTTCTTATCATTGTGCATACAGCGGCGATCGGAATTGTCAGCAGTCCCCACAGTATACTGTAATAAAGGCATATCTGTCCCAGAAAATTTGCGGGCATATCTGAATAGTCCCATACTTCAAGCTTTCCCCACAGGTTTACGATACAGCCGGAGATAAATTCAATAAAGGTGATAAGGGAGCTTCCTATAATGCATTTTTTCCATAGGGCAATGTGTACGAGCTTTTTGAAAATTCTGTAAAGCAAAACAAAGCAGACTCCGCCTGTAATCACCATTGTCCAGTGTGTATATCTTCTCCATATAAGTTCAATAACGCCGTATGAAACACCTCCGATAGAGAAGAGGGTAATATTTCCCTTAACAGTGTTTTTCATATCACCACCTCATATTTAGTATCTGCATTTTCATAACGGAAATACTAAAATACAAAGATTAATGGGAAAATTAAAAATTTTTTTGAAAAACTATTGACTTGTTAGTAACAATTTGATATTATCATTATAGACCGAACAGCTGATGTTCGGAATGAAAATCAGAGGAGTGACAGATATGAAAAAGTTTTTGGTCGTAGTTGATATGCAGAAGGATTTTGTTGACGGAGCACTCGGAAGTAAAGAGGCTCAGGAAATGGTTCCGTTTGCTGTAAGAAAAATCAAGGAATTTGACGGTGAAGTATTTGTGACGCTTGATACTCATACAAGTGAATATATGAATACCTCAGAGGGAAGAAAGCTTCCTGTACCGCATTGTATAAAGGGAACGGACGGCTGGGAGCTTAATGGTGAGATAAAAGACGCTCTCAGCGGAAAACAGTATACAGCAGTTGAAAAGGTTACCTTTGGTTCTGCTGATCTGCCCGGGCTGATAGGAAAAGCCGCAGGGGAAGAGGAATTCAGCATAGAGCTGATCGGATTATGTACTGATATATGTGTTGTGAGCAATGCTCTGCTTCTCAAGGCTGCATATCCGGAGGCTGATATTTCTGTTGATGCAAAGTGCTGTGCCGGAGTAACAAAGGCACTTCACAATGCAGCTCTTGATACAATGGGAAGCTGCCAGATAAATATTTTAAACAGAGAATGATCAAAGGAGGAGATAATTATGAAGCTGAAACCTATTGTTGTAAGCTTGCTTGATACTGATCTTTATAAATTCAATATGGATCAGGTGATTTTTCATAAGCATACAGACCTGTGCGGACAGTATTTTTTTAAATGCCGCAATAAGGGCGTTGTATTCACCGAAGAAATGGCTGAGGAAATAAATGAACAGATAGATCATCTTTGTTCGCTGAGGTTTAAAAAGGAGGAGCTTGATTATTTACGTTCCATACGTTTCATCAAGAATGACTATGTAGAATTTCTGAGGCTGTGGCATCCTATCAGGGATTATGTTAAGTTAAGCAGAACGGATGAGGGAGAGCTTTCGATAGAGGTAAACGGACCGCTGTTTTCCGCTATGCAGTTTGAGATATATTTGCTCGAAATAGTAAATGAGGTCTATTTCCGTATGCAGTACGATTATGATAAGCTTCTCGCTTCGGCGGAGGAGAGACTTGATGCAAAGATAAAGGCATTGAATGACGGAACATATACTTTCAGATTTGCCGAATTCGGCTGCCGCAGAAGACTGTCGAGGGAATGGGAGGATACGGTTGTCAGAAGGCTTGCACAGGAGACAAAAAGCTGTGTCGGAACCTCTAATGTATATCTTGCGATGAAGTATGATCTTACACCGATCGGAACCTATGCGCATGAATATGTACAGATGTATCAGGGAATAGATAAGATACCGCTTGCATATACCAATCATTACGCGATGAAGGATTGGTATGACGAATATCAGGGAGATAACGGTACAGCGCTTACGGATACTGTAACTACAGATCTGTTCCTGATGGATTTCAATCGTTCTATGGTCAATAACTATAATGGTGTACGCCATGACAGCGGTGATCCGTATGAGTGGGGTGAGAAGATCATACGTCATTATGAAAGCTATGGTGTTGATCCTAAAACGAAGCTTTTGCTTTTCAGTGATAGTCTTGATTTTGACAGAGCGCAGGCGCTTTATGATTATTTCAAGGACAGGACAAAGGTTTCCTTTGGTATCGGTACGTTCTGCTCTAATGACACAGAGGTCGAGGCGCTTAACATTGTAATAAAGCTTCAGTATGTAAACGGCAGACCTGTTGCAAAGCTTTCCGATACACCCGGCAAGGCGATGTGCAGAGATGAAGAATATCTTGAATATCTTCGCCGTTCGGTAGATTTCCGTCTGCATAGGGAAAGACTGTAATATGATAATAATAACTGCTGTATCGGCAACTCTGATACAGCAGTTTTGATTATCTAAAAAATGAAATGAAAAAGTTTTATATTTTTTTATAAAAAAACAAATTTTTTGCTTGACATTTTCATATGTATGTGATATTATAAAAAAGTCGCAGGGCGAAAGCAACATACTTGCGAACGATTCGGAGAGGTATCGAAGCGGTCATAACGAGGCGGTCTTGAAAACCGTTTGTCCGAAAGGACACATGGGTTCGAATCCCATCCTCTCCG
>CACXDV010000274.1 GCA_902766585.1 uncultured Ruminococcus sp. | reverse complement strand
TGTTTTATCTCCGCTCTCATAATAATTTGCATTACCAGAACCTTTGCAATAACCACTTATGAAATAACATAGTTTATCAAGAGAAACAGAATCAAAATAACAAGTCTGCCATGCGTTGACATATTTTGATTCAACGCTCAGTCTTACTTCAAAGATTAATTCATCTTCCCATGTTTTTTCCATAAGAATATTTCCCAATGTACTATTATTCAATCAACTTTTCCTCCTTGAATTCTTAACTATGCTATTATACCATAAATTTCTACAAATTTGCGCCGCAAGGCGAATATAAAAAGGAAATTTATTAAATGTTCTCTCAGGCGTCGGCAGAGAGGGCGTTTTACGCCATCGAAGCCGCTAACGCCGTGAGGTTATTATACCATAAATCTGAACCTATAACAATCGCCGTAGGCGATTATAAAAAACATATTTATTAAACGTTCGCTCAGCCGCCCGATGAGAGGGCACATAGTGCCATCGAATCGGCTTGCGGCGTGCGGTTGTATTAAGCGAAGCTCAACGTTCGCTCAGCCGTCGGCTGAGGCTTGCCGAAGCCGGAAACGCCGTGAGGTTATTATACCACACCCACACGCTCCCGGTTACTCTTTTTAGTAATTTGCAAAGGGAAAAACTGCATTACTTTTATTTTTTGTTATCCATATATCTTTTAAATTACACTATTATCCGTCCGATAAAGACAATTCATGCGGAATATTGATCTGTTATATAACATAAAATGAAAAAACATTTATAAATACTTGCAAAATTTATCAGGATATATTATAATACATATAAATCGAGAACAAGGATGTTCCAGTGCTAATGCATAGGAGCGTCCTTTTTTGTATATTAAAACAAAATCATAAAAAACAAAAATGAATAATCAGATAAATAGAATTGCAAGGAGGAGTAAAAATGGCAGCATTTGAAAAGACAGGATCGGGTATTCCTATGATGGATGAGGCTTTGCAGTATATCCGCCTCGGGGACAATGTGGTGTGGCAGGTACCGTCGCTCGATGAATTCAGGGTAGTCGCAAAACGCTTTGCAGAGCAGGCTATAAGAGATCACAGAAATCTTATTTACGTTCGCTTTGCCGGACATGAGCCGATACTCGAAAAGCAGGAAGGTCTTAAAATAGCGGAGATAGAATTGTCTCACCGGTTTGAAAACTTTACAGTGAATATCCATAACCTTATCGAAAAGGAAGGCTATGACGCATTTTATGTATTTGACTGTCTTTCGGAACTTGAACAGGCATGGTCAACAGATCTTATGATGGGCAATTTCTTTCATCTTACCTGCCCTTATCTGTTCAGTCTTGATACTGTCGCATATTTTCCTGTTATAAGGGGCAGACATTCCTTTGACGCTATCGCAACTATACGGGATACCACCCAGCTCTTTCTTGATGTATACAGCGATAGCAAGGATGTTTTTGTCCGCCCGATGAAGGTCTGGAACAGATATTCGCAGACAATGTTCCAGCCTTACCGTCTTGACAGCAATACAGGCAGCTTTACACTTCTGTCCGACGCAACAGAGGTCAGCCATTTTTATGGCATAATGAATAAGGCATCGTCTCAGGGTGTAGATCAGAATGTTGACAGCTGGGAGCGCTTCTTTACAAAAACAAAAATGCTGCATGAAAATGGAATTGACGTTAAACAACAATGCTCGAAGATATGCAATATCATGCTCACAAGGGACAGCAAGCTCAGAGAACTTATCAAGCAGAATTTCAGACCGGAGGATTATTTTGAAATACATTCCCGTATGGTAGGAACAGGCATGATCGGCGGAAAAGCAACGGGTATGCTGCTGGCAAGAAAGATCGTGGAGAATGAGCGCCCGGATATCTTCTCCCGCTTTGAGCCTCATGATTCATACTATATCGGTTCTGATGTCTTTTATGCCTATATTGTTGACAACGGCTTCTGGAATCTGAGGATAAAGCAGAGAACGCCGCAGGGGTATTTTAAGCTTGCGGAGGATTTCGGCAAAAAAATCATGGAGGGAAAATTCTCTTCAAAGATAGAGGCTGAATTCCGCAGGATACTTGACTATTACGGAAATGACCCGGTGATCGTCCGTTCAAGCTCCATTCTTGAGGACGGCTTCGGGAATGCCTTTGCCGGAAAATATGAATCGGTTTTCTGTGGGAATCAGGGAACGCCGGAGGAGCGCCTTGAAAAATTCGAGGAAGCTGTCCGTATCGTTTATGCAAGTACGATGAGCCTTTCAGCCCTTGATTACCGCAAGCGCAGAGGACTTGACAAGCGCGACGAACAAATGGCTATACTTGTTCAGCGTGTATCAGGATCAAGATATGAGGGCTTTTTCATGCCCTGTACTGCTGGAGTAGGCTATTCTGCAAGCCCCTATCGGATGGGGAAGGAGCATCCGGAATCGGGAATGCTGCGCCTTGTCATGGGTCTTGGCACTGCGGCAGTTGACCGCAGGACAGGTTCTTACCCAAGGATAGTTTCTCTTGACGCTCCGACAAAGATAATCAATACCGATCTTTCGGACAGACAGCAGTTTTCTCAGAGGATAGTTGACGCTATCAGTATAGAGAATAATGATATAGAAGGCTTTGACGCAATGAGACTGTGCGAAAAAATACCATATTTTCTTAAACGGCTGATCTATACTCATAATTTTGACACCGAAAGGCGGCTCAGGGACAGGGGCGACAACAGGGATGTCATGTTTATTACCTGTGACGGGCTGACAAAAAACGAAACGCTTATGAACGATATGCGGGATATGCTTTCGGTCATACAGAGCAGCTATGAATATCCTGTCGATACGGAATTTACTATCAATTTCGCACCTGACGGGAGCTATGTCATCGACCTTCTGCAGTGCCGCCCGCTTCAGCTTACAAAAGACGGGGATAAGGTAACAATTCCCGAATGTGAAAAAGCAGTTATTCTCCTTGAAACAAAGGGAGTATCAATGGGCTTTTCAAGAGAGATAAAAATAGACTGCGTTGTTTATATAGACCCGATCGCATATTACAATATGCCGTATAAGCAGAAATACAACATAAAGCAGGCGCTTTCACAGGTAAACTGGTATTATCATGGAAAGAATAAACATCTTTTGCTGCTTACTCCGGGAAGGATATGTACATCGTCACCCGAGCTTGGCGTACCCTCGGCATTTTCAGATATCAGTGAGTTTTCTGTTATCGCCGAGATATCCGAATCAAGAGCCGGATATATACCCGAACTTAGCTACGGCAGCCATATTTTCCAGGATCTTGTTGAAGCGGGTATTCTCTATACCGCAGTTTTTGAAAAGAAGAGTACCGCAGCCTATACGCCGGATATCCTGAGCAGCTTTAATGACATAAGAGATGAGATCACAAATGTATCAGGTGATATCGAAGAGATCATTCATGTATATGATACCTCCGGCGGCGGTCTTTCGCTGTATTATGATATGGGAGAGGAACATCTGCTTATCTGTAAGAAATAAATCATGATAAAACAAATCCCCGGCAGAGCATAACACCATTTCACTGCTGTACTCTGCCGGGGTTCATTATCTTTATTCATACAGTCCTGAACAAAAG